>JANOTE010000420.1:0-5534 GCA_031416195.1 Rhodoferax sp. | reverse complement strand
GGTGTCATCCAATCACTGGCAAATCGCCCGATCTCGGCGAAGGTTTGCGCAAACGAAAATGCCAACCGAGGGCAGTTGGCGTTTGAAATTTGGTGGCCTGGGGCGGAATCGAACCACCGACACAAGGATTTTCAATCCTCTGCTCTACCGACTGAGCTACCGGGCCTTTGAGAGGGCAGAGTATAGCAGCTACACGCACTACCCGAGCGCAATTCAAGGCGGGGGGCGCTTGCCTCGGCTCAGGTCAACACCGAGCTGTTTGAGCTTGCGGTAGAGATGGGTGCGCTCCAGGCCGGTTTTTTCGGCGACACGGGTCATTGAGCCGTTTTCTTTGGCCAGGTGGTATTCGAAGTAGGCTTTTTCAAACTCGTCACGGGATTCACGCAGCGGTTTGTCCAGGATGAAGGTTTGCTGGGCTTGCAGGCCGTTGGTCACGGCCACTACGACGGTTTGAGTGGTGCTGGCGGTGACGGTGACGGCTTGTACCAGGGGCGTGGCCAACATCGGAACCGGCAGCTTGCGCACATTGCCGCGCGCCAGGCCTTGCTCGACGGCTTTAAGCAGTTTTTGCAGGGTGATGGGCTTCTCAAGAAACGCCAGCGCGCCAATTTTCGTGGCTTCAACCGCGGTGTCAATGGTGGCGTGTCCGCTCATCATGATGACGGGCATGGTGAGCGCGCCAGCGGAGGACCATTCTTTAAGCAGCGTCACGCCATCGGTATCGGGCATCCAGATGTCCAGCAGCACGAGATCCGGGCGCTCACGCAGCCGGGCGGCACGCGCTTGGGCGGCGTTCTCCGCAACTTCGACGGTGTGGCCTTCATCGTTGAGGATTTCCCACAGCAGGTCGCGAATGCCGAGTTCGTCGTCAACCACCAGTATGTTTGCCATGATTTAAGCGCTTATGCCTTGGGAGTTGGACTGTGCGCGCTCAGAGTTGTGAGCTTGCCACAGTGGCGAATGATAACGATACTTGCGCCCCCAGTATGCGCCCGTCGGCCATGCGGTTGGCAATATCGACCCGTGTGCCGTGTTCGTCGGCGATTTTCTTGACGACGGCCAAGCCCAATCCAGTGCCTTTGGTTTTGGTGGTGACGTAGGGCTCGAACGCGCGGGCGAGAATGTTGTCAGGAAAGCCACTGCCGTGATCCAGCACCGTCAGGCGCACGCGCTGCGCGGTCTCGTTCCACTGGGTGCGCACGATCACATGTCCCCGCGTGGCATCGGTCGCCAGTGGGCTGACACCAGACTGCGTTGCATCTTGCGCGTTTTGCAGCAGGTTATGCACAACCTGGCGTAACTGCTGAGCGTCACCCCGGATGAGTGGGCTGCGCAGATCCAGCTCCAGGTCAACCGGAACCAGCGCGTTTTCGTGCCCATACAACTGCAACACTTCGCTCACCAGCGCGTTCAGATCGACTGGTTTGAGGACGGCAGCAGGCAGCCGCGCAAAGTCACGAAACTCGTTGACCAGACGCTTCATGGCATCGACCTGATCGACAATGGTTTTGACGGATTTTGTCAAGATAGCCTGCCCTGGCGCATCGACTTTGCCGGTGAGCTTCATCTCCAGCCGCTCGGCCGATAGCTGGATGGGGGTCAGCGGATTTTTGATCTCGTGGGCCAGCCGCCGGGCTACTTCGCCCCAGGCCTGCGAGCGCTGTGCCGAGACGATCTCAGAGATGTCGTCAAACACCAAAAGGCGCGTAGCCCCTGGCAACTGCGCGCCGCGCGCCACGATGGTGATGGCGTTGTGTGACGGGTGCCCCACCAGCTCGCTTTGCGCAGCGCCGAGTTCGAACGACTGCTGCCAATGATCCAGCCCGTGGGCATCGCGTTCACCCATGAACTGCTCAAACTGCGACTGCACGCCGCTGGCAAAAGCCTCCAGGCCCGCCACGTCAGCCAGCTTACGCCCCTCAAAAGCAGCCAGCGGTGCCCGCAGTATGCGTGTGGCACCGGGGTTGGTCGACAGGATGGTGCCCTGAGCGTCCAGCACCATCACGCCAGCGGTCAAATTGTCCAGAATCGTCTGCAAGTTGCCGCGCGCGGCGTTTACCTGCGCCATACTGCTTTGCACCGATTGACGCGCATCGGAAAGCTGCTGGGTCATGTCGGCAAAGGCCCTCGTGAGGCCACCCAGCTCATCCTTGCCTTGCATGACGGTTTTGGGGGTGAGATCGCCCGCCGCGACTTGGCTTACGCCATCGGCCAGCAGCAGCAGCGGGCGGGCAATCTGGTTGCCCAGCAATACCGCCAGCAGCACGGCACCAAACACAGCCAAAAACAGGCTGAGCGTGAGCGTGCCGATGTACATGCGTTTCAAGCCGTCACGCGCCAACGCACGCTCCTGGTACTCGCGGTTGGCTTCGGTGACGGCGATGGCGTTGGCTACCAGCGAGGTCGGCAAAGCCTGCGTCACCATCAGGTAGCGCGTTTCGCCCTGCAATTCAAACCGGGCGCTGCTGATTGGCACCAGGGCTTTGATGCGGGCATTGTTGGTGGCTGGGGCAGTGCCTGGGGCTGTGGCATCTTCAAGCCCCTCGATCCAGGTGATGGATTTTTGACTGCGCGCATTGCGAAACTGTTGCGATGTGGGGCGTTCAGGTGCGAGCTGAAAGCGCGACTGCCCCGCGGTGCCAACGGGTTGCCCCGAGGCGCTCCACAGCACCGCGTCAGTTGCCCCGATCTGGTCGCGCAGTCGCTCCAGCGGCAGACTGACGGTGGCATCCGGCGCATCCGCAATCTGGTTGGCTGCTGCGCGCGCCTTGGCGGCGAGGTCGCTGGAAAGCACATCCAGCGTTGCGCGACCCAGGTTCAGACCCGCATCCAGCGCACCTTCAACCTTGACATCGAACCAGCTCTCAATCGAGCGCGAGACAAACTGGTACGAGACCCCATAGATCAGCAGCCCGGGTGCCAAACCCGCCAAGGCGAAAACGGCGGCGATCTTGACCAGCAAGCGGCTGCCAAAGCGGCCTCGGCGCACACGTGACCACAGGCGGTAGACGATCCAAACTATCGCCAGCAGCAGCAGCACCGCAACCACCACGTTGAGCGTGAACAGACGCGCGTAGTTGCGCTCGTACATCTCGCGGTTATCCGTGGCCTGCGTCAACAGGAACAGCAGCACCAGGCCTAAAGCAACCATCGCCGCTGCGCTGACACCAATCGTCCAGCGCAGGGCGCGTGAGCTCTGCTTCAGGGAGGGGCTGCGGCCATGGGAGAGCACGGTGGGTGCGACGGGTGGGCTTGAGCCGGCCTCAAGTGGTGGCTCAGATTTATCACCGGGCTGCGTCATTTAACCGTCTCGCTGGGCAACCTTTGGATGGCTGACAGCGCAATGCTCCAATCCGCCTGACCCAGCACACCAATTTGAAACGGCCGGGGAAGCTGGGACACGTCAAGCCGGTAGCTGAACTCAAGGCTATGCTTAGGGTCAGCCTCTAACTCACCGGCCTCGGCCACTTTCCAACGCGAGATTCTGCGCACTGCGGCCATGGCCTCAGGCAGGCTGTCAAAGCTCTGGTTCAAGGCCAGGCCCAGGCTGTTTGGCGAGATTTGCCCGGAGGCGATATTGAGCCGCCAGCGCCGTGTGAGCGGCTGAAAAGCCAGCCGGAAGTGGCGCTCTGCCGAGATCAGCTTTTTGTCATACCAGTACCAGCGATTGCGGACGACATCGACCTCAGCCACAAACACCAGTGGGATGCCTTTGAGCAAGGCATCTTCAACCACACTGGGCAACTCGAAATTGACCGTGGCAGTGACGAACAGGCCTTCTGCGGTGCGATCGACCTGGAGCTGCGTCACTTCCGGGGTCGTTGTGTCTGGCCCCGCCGCGAAAGCGGCGGTTGCTGCGAAGGTCAACAAGGCGACCGCCATCACGAGGTTGGCAAAGTCAAGCCGCGCTCTTTTCCAGCAGTGCGAGATAGAAGCCGTCGTGGTCATCTGCTGAATTGTCCGGGAGGCTCTCATGGTTTGCCCTGAAACGGGGCACTAAATGGCCTGGCGACGCCAGCAAAGTGGCATCGGTGTGGTGTACAAGAAACGTTTGGACGCGGACTGTGCCTTCAGCCTTGAAGACCGAGCAGGTGCAATACAACAGCCGCCCGCCGGGTTTGACCAATGGCCACAGCGTTTGCAGCAGCCGGGCCTGAATTGCGCTAAGAGCAGACACATCCGTTTCACGCCGCAGCCAGGGTACATCGGGGTGGCGGCGCACGATGCCGGATGCGGTACACGGTGCATCCAACAAAATCGCATCGAAGGGCTGGCCATCCCACCAATCCTGCGGGTGGGCTGCATCGCCCACCACAATCTTGGCGCTCAGCCCAAGCCGTTGCAGGTTTTGGTGGATTCGCTCAGCCCGCTGGCTGTCGATTTCAAGCGCCGTCACCTCGCATGGGCCAAATTCCAGCAAATGCGCGGTTTTGCCACCTGGGGCGGCGCAGGCGTCCAGCACACGCAACGGTGATGCCGAACTCATTCCTTCCAGCAGCAACGGCGCTGCCAACTGGGCTGCCGCATCTTGCACCGAGACCCCACCGGTCGCAAAACCAGGGATGTCTTGCACCGGGCGGGCTTTTTCCAGCGTCACGCCGAAAGCACCCACTGCCGTTGCCTTGATTTCTGCTGCGGCCAGGTGATTCAAATAATCATTGCGCGAGGACTTGAGGCGGTTCACCCGCAGCGTCATCGGCGCCTGCGCGAGATTGGCCTGAAGAATGGCTTGCCATTGCGTGGGGTAGTCTTTTTTGAGCCGCGCAATCCACCAAGCTGGGTGATTCCAGCGGGCCAGCGGGTCGGCATCAGTCGCGGTGACCAGGGCCGCTTTTTCGCGCAGAAAACGGCGCAGGCAGGCGTTGACGAATTTCGCCTGGGGTTGGATTGCCTTGTTGCGCTTGGCGGCCTCAACTGTTTGGTTCACTAGGGTGAAGGCATCGTAAGGCGCGTCTGCATCACGCCAAGCCAGCGCCAGGGCCGTGCATAACAGCGCATCAGCAGCGGGCGGTGGCGCACGACTGGCCAGGTGCTGGCGCAGCGCTTGCGCTCGCCCGAGCGAGCGCAGCACCTGAAACGTCAGCGACTGCACGCCGGGGCGTAAAGAGGAAGCTACTTTGTCAAGCGATGCCGTCGTCGCCTGGCCTGCACGCACGGCGAGCAGAACCGTGGCCGTGGCTTGAAGCTGTTGCCACAGCGCAATGCTTGGCACGTTCAATTCAGGCATCAAATATACCTATATTGGGTATGTTTATGCCCCAAAGCACTGGTTTTTGCCAAATATCAAATAAAAAGCGCACCTAGCTCCCGTAAAATAAGCTAGATACGCTATTATTTATATAGCAAAAATAAAGCGATACGAAAGATCGCTATTCCGTCGCCACGCCCGCGCCGGATTCCGCCGTTTCCGCCGTTTCCGCATTGGCGGTGTCACCCGCCAGTTCGGCAGCTTCTGCATCAGCAATCGCACGGCGCTCGGCATCGTCCATGTTTTCGCGCACTTTGCGAGCTTCGTGATACGCCATGCCGGTGCC
>JANOTE010000419.1:0-11591 GCA_031416195.1 Rhodoferax sp. | reverse complement strand
CGAGACCACGTTGAACCACTAGCCGCTGATGTTCAGGGGCATGCCGTGCGTTAAATGCCCGCCATCGGCCAGGCACATGCCCATGAGGGTGTCGCCGGGTTTCAAAAAGGCGAGAAAAACGGCTTCATTCGCCGATGCGCCGCAGTGCGGCTGCACGTTGGCGCAGTCTGCGCCAAAGATTTGCTTGACGCGGTCGATCGCCAGTTGCTCGGCCACGTCCACGTGCTCGCAGCCGCCGTAGTAGCGTTTGCCGGGGTAGCCTTCGGCGTATTTGTTGGTGAGTTGGCTGCCTTGCGCAGCCATGACGGCGGGCGAGGCGTAGTTTTCGCTGGCGATCAGCTCGATGTGATGCTCTTGGCGGGCGTTTTCAGCCTGAATGGCGGCAAACAGCTCCGGGTCGGTTTGTTCAACAAGAATAGTGCGTGAGTACATGGCAGTCCTGATAGATCTAAGTTTGTAGCAAAGTCTGTGGAGAAGGGCCTGTGAATCAACGTCATTGATTCCAGGGCTGCCCAGGCGAACGGCTGATCACACCGATTTTGAGCCGATGCGGCACGCTCCCCAGTGGTGTCCCACGTCGGCGTGGCGGGCCTGGTCGACGAGACCTCAAACCCTCACACCTATCGCCAGTTGCGCACGCGCGAAGTTTAACGCATGGCTCGGTCAGGAGTCGGTCAGCGCGTCTGACTTTTCATCGCTCTGAGGTTTGACACTGGTGTGCGCTTTGGCAGCGGCGGCAACAGGCGCAGAAATCGTTGCGATGCGAGGTGCAGCCAGCGGCACAGCGCGCCCGGCAGAGACTTGCTTGAGGCGGCCATGCTCGGCCAGCACTTTCGCGGCGTAACCGCCATCGTCATCCAGATTGGCCGCGCCCACGTAAAAGCGCAGACCCGCCTCCAGCGAGCCGGCGCGGGCTATGCACTCTTGCAGCACGCGCACGCCAACGCGCAGGTTGGTGACGGGATCGAAGGCTGCCAGTTTGCCGCCAAAGCTCTCGTATTTGTCGCTGTGGACGCGGGTCATCACCTGCATCAAGCCCTGGGCACCGACGTGGCTTTGCGCAAACGGGTTGAAGCCGGACTCGACCGCCATCACCGCCAAAATCAGCGTGGGCTCCAGCTTGGTGCGGCCCGAGATGCTGAAGGCCTCGGCCACGAGAGCGGCAACCGGCTCGGGGGCCACGCGGTACTTTTTGCTCAGCCAGTAGGTAAGGGCAGCTTGCTGTTTGGGCAGGCTGGCCGGGTCGGTGGCGGTGGCACGGTCGATGGCATCGGGCCGTGCGTCCATTTCCGCGTCCATACCGACGTATTCCAAGCTCACGACGGCTTGGCGGCTTTGCAGCCAGTTGCCCAGTGCGCGTTCGCCGCTTTCGCGGATTTCGGGGTGAAACGCCAAGGTGATCACACCGAACATCACGGCCAGGCCGATCAGGGTGAATCCGTTTTGGGTAATTTCAAACAGGCCGTGGGTGGTGCGTCGGCTCTCGCGACGCAGCCATTGGCTCCATTGGGTGAATTGTCCAGGTAACGCTGTCATAGCTCTTCCTTCGTTCGCAAGGCCAGTTTGCACATCCACTGCGGAGCAGTGAGCGGGCGGCTGTAGGCCTCGTTTGGGTTGGTACGCCATCAAAATGCTGCCGTGGCTCGATGAGGGGGGCAGCGTTTTGAGATTGCCGGTCACTGATTCAGTGAGTGGGGCAGCGGGTTGAATGAGCCTCGCAAGGCTCTTCGGGTTATCCCTGTCTTTGAGCAAGGATGAGCGGAGTCTACGCTGATTTATATAACTTAAAACTATATAAAGTAGAGACCGGCTTCTAATTCTCGGTTTGAGCCATCGCCTCAAAAGTCGGGTTATCCCAGGTAAAAATCGCTTGAAATTTGCCGAACGCAGGACTAGACTTCAGTTGCGTTCTTCACTGAACGCGCTTAGTCGGCAGTAGCCAGTCCCTTACAGCGATCACTTCAAAAGTAAGTGCGATAAAGCGGCCCCGACAATCCATGGCGGCAATCTTTTGCCTCCAGCATCGGTGGACTTCAATCTCCGTCGGTGCGAACCCTGACGGCATGGGCCTCTCGTGTCAGCCGTCGAGCCCGTGCAGGGTGGCTTCATGCCAAACTGCGCGGGCTTTCTCTTTTCTGGTGGCGGATATGGCGCAAGTGGCTTAAAGATTAACCTGGGAGTTAACTTTTATCGCAAAAACACCGAGATGATGTAAATTTTTAATATAAAAGTGCCTTAGCTCCCGTATTATATGCACAACAAGCTATAATTAACATAGCATTTTCTGATTTCATCACTTTTGCAAACTGTTGTTGCCTAAGCTCTCGCAGCAGCTAAGGCGCAATGGCTCACGCAAAAGCCCGTGAAAACCAGCGAAAATAGCGGGCTAATTGCCATTCCAGCCAATTTCAGTCCATTTCAGCCATCAACTGTGAACCTACCGTGACGACTTCATCCTCCAAAAATAACGACAAAAGCCACGACAAAGGCCACGACATCAAGCAACTTGATGAGCTGACTGGCGGTGCCTTCTCCGCGCCGACATCGGGCGAGCGCGCGGCGCGGGTGCGCGAGTGGCTGGCCCGAGACCCTGGCATCGACAAGATTGCGGAAGTCTTCAAAGAACTCAGTGGCCGCGACAAGGGCGCCGCCAAACCGCTGCGCGAGAAGCTTGATGAGGTCAAGCGCGCCAAGGGGCAGGATGCGGTGGCCGCTGAATGGGCTGCCAAGGCGCAGGCGCTGCTGGCCGTGCCCAAGCTCAATATCGCCGATGCCCTGGCCTGGCAGCGCGATGCCGCCAAGGCGGGTGCGCCGCTGTCCAAAGAGCCCTTGCTCACGCTCAAAGGCCAGTTGGCAGAGCGGGTCAAAGTCATCGAAGACTTGCAGCACCGTGTGCAAGTGCAGCGCGAAGCGGCCGTGCTGTTGGCCCAGCGCATTGAAGTGCTGTCGATGAAGCCCTGGCGCGATGCGCAAACCGTGTGGGAGGCATTGCGCGTGGATGTGGGGCATTGGCAAGACCAGGCTAACGCGTTGCAGGTCGATGCCAACTGGGGCAGTGTCGATGCGAAGTTTCCACCCCTGCTGGACGCCTCGCGCGCTCAACTGCTGGTGGTGTGGGATGCGTTTCAGGCGGCGTTGGCGCAGGCTGTTGCTGCCAGTGATGATGTTGCCGCGCCGCTACCACCCGTGCCGCAGTGGGCCAACGAGCTGCGTGCTGCGCGTGGCGTGGCGATTGAAGTTGCGCCGAAACCTGCCAAACCCAAAATCGACCCTGAAATCAAAGCCCACGCGGAAGGGACGGTGCGCGAAGTGCTGGCCAAGCTTGAGCTTGAGATTGCCGAAGGCCACGGCAAAGCCAGCGCCGGGGCTGCCAACGCGCTGCGCGGCGCATTGAAAGAATTTGGCCGAGTGATTGGCGACAAGCTGGAAAACCAGGCCCACGCCGCGCTTACCGCAGCGGGCGAGCTGGAGGGCTGGCAGCGCTGGCGTGCCGATCAACTGCGCGAAGAGTTGGTGGCCAAGGCTGAAGGGTTGCTCAAGCGCGAGAGCGGCCAGGAACTCGGTGGCCGCAAGATGCAGGAGAACCTGCGCAACTTGCGCGAGCAATGGAAACAGACCGACCAGGGCGGCGTGCCCAACCACGGCCTGTGGAAGCGCTTTGACGAAGCTTGCAACCAGGCCTACAAAGTGGTGGAAGCGTGGCTGGAACGGATCAAGCTCGAATCCGCCGAAAACAAGGCGCAGCGGCTGGCCTTGCTGGAGGAAGTGAAAGCCTGGGCCGCTGCCAACACCACCGCGCTGGACGATGACTGGAAGGGCTTTAACCGCATCCTGCATCAGTTTGGCGACCGCTGGCGCGACTCCGGCCACCTGAGCGAAAAAGCCTTTGCCGAGATGCAACCGCTGTGGCTGGCGGCGATTGGTGAAGCGGCTGCGCCGCTGGAGGCGCTGCAAAAGCTCAGCGTGGAGCAGCGTCAGGCCATGATTGAAGAGGCCAAGCTGCTAGGTGCCATGCCCATCATGCGGATTGATGCCGTCAAATCGCTGCAACAGCGCTGGCAGGCCGAAGCCCACGCCGTGCCGCTGGAGCGCCGCTTCGAGCAGAAGCTGTGGGATGCGTTTCGCAAACCGATTGATGAGGCCTTCAACCGCAAAACCGCTGAGCGCGAGCAGGCTGACGCGGCGCTGGGGGCGCGCGACCGCACGGTGCTGCAAGCTGCCAAGGCACTTGAGGTGGCGAATGCATCGGGCGATGCCCAGTCGATTCGCGCCGCGATGGCCGCGCTGGATGCTGCGCTTCGCGGCCAGGCACAGGCTCAGGTCGTCGCGACCGAGGCCGCGCAGGCTGAAAAGCAGGGTGCAGCCGATAACCAAGCGGTAGCGCTGGCCGCCCCTGCGTTGGCAGAGCCAGAGGCGGTCGCAGAAACTGCGCCAGAGCCGTCCTCAGATACATCGGCAGAAGTGGCGTCCGAAGCAGAGGTTATTGCACCCGCCGAGCCTGTCGTGCTTGCACCGCCCCCACCTGCTGCGCGCAAGCCGGTCGTCGCCGTGCGCGGTGATGACCGCCCCGGCATGCGCAAGACCGAGCCGGCCGCGCCGTCCCGAGGTGGCAAGTTTGGAGATCGCAAAGATGGCCCACGGCCCGAGCGAGGAGGTGATCGTGGTGGTGAGCGCGGCGGGGATCGGTCAGAGCGCCCTGGTATGCGCGACGCACGTGACGCGAGAGGCCCACGCGACGGGGGCGATACCCGTGGCGACTTCAACCGCAGCCCCGAGGCTCCGCGCCTGGGCGATGCCGCCTTCCGGGCTCAGCGCGATGCCCTGGAGAACGCGCAGTTCGCCCTCAAAAAGCTCGCGTCCCGAGCGCACGGCGAGGCGCTGGTGCAGTTGCTGGCCGCGTGGGAAAAGCGCGATGCCGCTTTGGTGCCCACCGCGCAAGATTTGGGCACGCGTGCTAACGCCGCCACCCGCACCGCTTGGGTAACCGCTCTGGGCCAAGCGGCGAATGATACGAAAGACGCAAGCACGCCCTTGTTGCGCCTGGAGATGGCCGCTGAAGTGCCCACGCCCGCCGAGCACATCTCAGCGCGGCGGATGTTGCAATTGCAGTTGCTGACCAAGCGTAACGATCCGGGCCCTTCGCAAACCTGGGTGCAAGATGTAGCAAGCGTGCTGGCCGGCGGGTTTGAGCCTGAGCGCGCACGGCGCGTGCAAAATGTCCTGAAAGTGCTGCTTAAACTGTAACTTTGCACAGAACCCGTCCCAGAAGCACGCTCCCGCGCAGGTAAGTGAGAAAATGTGATTGCGTGTGACCATGTGTTGCACGATGTCACATTGCCACTGCGGGAGAACTTCATGGACTCAGGTATCGACACGGTGGGTGACCTGCTCAAGCGACTTGAACAGATCAACAAGATTGGGGTGTCGCTGTCCAAAGAGCGCGACATCAACCGCCTGCTCGAATCGATCCTGCTGGCGGCCAAAACCATCACCCATGCGGATGGCGGCACGCTGTACCGCGTCACCGACGATGCGAGCGCGCTGCGGTTTGAGATCCTGCGCACCGATTCGCTGAACATCGCCATGGGCGGCACATCTGGCGTGCCGATTGACTTTCCCAACTTGCCCTTGCTAACACCGATTGGTGCGCCCAATGACTCGCTGGTTGCGGCCTATGCGGCCATCCACAACCAGACCGTCAACATCAAGGATGCCTACACCGAGGCCAACTTTGACTTCTCGGGCACGCGCAAGTTTGACCAGCGTACCGGCTACCGGTCGCAATCGTTTTTGGCGGTGCCACTGAAGGATCACGAAGGCGAGGTGATTGGTGTGCTGCAACTCATCAACGCCAAGCACCCCGACACTGGCGCACCGGTGGCGTTTTCGAGCGCAGACCAAAGTTTGGCTGAATCAATGGCGTCGCAGGCCGCGATTGCGCTGACCAGCCGGCTCTTGATGACGCAACTCGAAGAGCTGTTCGAATCCTTCATCAGCCTGATCAATTTGGCGATTGACGAAAAATCCACCTACACCGGCGGCCACTGCCAGCGCGTGCCAGCCCTGACCATGATGCTGGCCGAGGCCGTCAACGCCACCACCGAGGGGCCGCTGGCGGGCTTCACGATGAACGACCGCGACCGCTACGAGCTGAAAATCGCTGGCCTGCTGCACGACTGCGGCAAGATCACCACGCCGGTCCACGTGGTGGACAAAGCCACCAAGCTGCAAACCCTGTTTGACCGCATCGAGCTGATCGACACCCGCTTTGAAGTGCTCAAACGCGACCGCGAAATCGAGGCCTTGCGTGAGCAGCTCGCATTGCGGGTTCAGACCGATGCCGCCGCCGAAGCGCAGATCGCCCTGAATGCCCGCCTGAAGATGGATGCGCTGGACGAAGACCGCGCCTTCTTGCACAGCGCCAACCAGGGCAGCGAGACCATGAGTGAGGCAGCACAAGCCCGCGTGCGCGAGATCGGCCAGCAGTACAAGTGGCGCACTGCTGATGGCATCAAAACCGAATTTCTGAGCGCAGACGAGATTGAGAATCTCACCATCCGTGCCGGCACGCTGACTGCGGCCGAGCGCAACATCATCAACCACCACATCGTCGCCACCATCAAGATGCTGGAGCACCTGCCGTGGCCCAAGCACCTCAAGCGCGTGCCCGAATATGCGGGCGGTCACCACGAGCGCATGGACGGCAAAGGCTACCCGAAGGGCCTCACGCGCGAGCAGATGTCGGTGCAGGCGCGCGCTATGGGCATTGCCGACATCTTTGAAGCGCTGACCGCGAGCGACCGCCCGTACAAGATGGGCATGAAGCTCTCGCAGGCCATGGGCATCATGAACAAGTTCAAAAACAACGGCCACATTGACCCGGACCTGTTTGATGTCTTCGTGAAGCAGGGCGTCTATCAAACTTACGCCAAGCAGTTTCTGGACCCGTGGCAGATTGATGAGGTGGATCCAGCAGATTGGCTGGGCAAGGCAGTTTGATCTGCAATAGCCTGGCGCTCGTTCCCCCCTGATGGTTATGCGCAAGAGGTTCCGCTTAGCCGCTGCGTAGGCTTGAAGGCAAGCTGCAACGTGTGTATTTGCTATATATATAATAGCTATTTGTGTATATAGTACGAGAGCTAGAGGCGTTTTTTATTCATAATTTGATCAAAATCCGGTTAAAATCACGCCGACAGGCTCAAAACAGGAAAAATCTACTACAAATGTAGTAAAAAACTGAAATACCTGTTGTTTCTCCAGGTTGTGTCTTCCCATTGCTCCTCTCCATATAAGCCTCTTCATGAAATTCAAAATGGCCGAAAAATCGCTGTTCGCGATTTTGCTGCGCTCGCCCTGGTGGTTCAGTTTTGCGCTGGTCGCGCTGTTTGGCCTGGGCTCCAAGGCGCTGCTGCCTGATCAATACGTCATTTACGGTGCTTTGGGCGGGTTTCCGTTTTTGGTGATCGGCTGCATTGCCGCCTGGCGGCAACTGCGTGCGCCGAATCCAGAGCGCGTTGCGAAGGCGCTGGCGTTGGTGGGCAATATGAGCTGGCGCGACTTTGCCAACGCGCTGGAACACGGCTTTAGAGGGCAGGGTTACAGCGTCGCGCGGCTGGCTGGCGTTGCAGGCGCAGGGGCTGCCGACTTCAAGCTCGAAAAGGGTGGCCGTGCCACGCTGGTCAGCGCGCGGCGCTGGAAGGCCGCCACGCAAGGCCTGGAACCTCTCAAAGAGCTGGTCGCGCTCAAAGAGGCCCAGAGCGCTGATCAATGCAGCCTGGTGGCGCTGAACGACTTTACCGACAACGCGCGCGTTTTTGCCCGGCAAAACGGTGTGAGCTTGATTGCCAGCGCTGAACTGGCGCAGTTGATTTCTCGCTGATTTTGTGCCGATAGTCAAGAAGTACCTAGGGACAGTCCTAATTCAAGGGCTTGTCAAAAGGTGGTTTTGCAGGTGGCAACCCGTTAGACTAAAACTTGCATTGGTATCAATTGCAAGCATTCTGAAAACAAGGAAACCCCACCATGGCCGCTCACAAAGCACTTCTCGACTACGTCTATGAGCACGAAACCAACCGCGCCGATCAAATCTACCTGACCCAGCCGCTGGGTGCCGCAGGCAACGGCGCGGTGACCGACTACACCTGGAAGCAGACGCTGGATCAAGCCCGGCGCATGGCCACGCACCTTAAGTCGCTCGGCTTCGAACCCGGCGCGCGCATTGGTATTCTGTCCAAAAACTGCGCTCACTTTTTCATGGCCGAGCTGGCGATCTGGATGGCGGGCTACACCACGGTGGCGATTTTCCCAACGGAAGGTGCCGACACCGTCAAATACGTGCTGGAGCACAGCGGGGCCTCCTTGCTGTTTGTGGGTAAGCTCGATTCGTGGCCCAAACAGGCACCTGGCGTTGCCGCCAACATGCCGCGCATCGCCTTCCCGCTGGCGCCCAAAACCGATTTTGCAAGCTGGGATTCCATCATCGCCAAAACCGCGCCGATTCCGGGCAAACCTGCGCGCAAGCCGGACGACATCGCCATGCTGATCTACACCTCGGGCTCCACCGGCCAGCCCAAGGGGGTCATGCACAGCTTTGGCCGCATTGCCGCAGCGATAGAAGGCGTGTCGGGCCGCATGGATGAAACGCTGGGCACGAGTGTGCCCAAGCGGGCGCTGTCCTATCTGCCGCTGGCGCATTGTTTTGAGCGCTCGTTCGTCGAATGCCTGTCGATGCGTGACGGCCAGATGCACGTGTTCTTTGCCGATTCGCCGGATACATTTGTGGCCGACTTGAACCGCGCCAAACCGACCATCTTTATCTCGGTGCCGCGTCTGTGGCTCAAGTTCCAGCAGGGCGTGTTCACCAAAATGCCGCCGGCCAAGCTCAACTTCCTGCTGAGCATTCCGCTCATCGGCAAAATCGTGGCCAAAAAAGTGCTGACGGGCTTGGGGCTGGATCAAACCAAGCTGGCCGCCAGCGGCTCGGCCCCGCTGCCCGCTGATTTGGTGATGTGGTATCGCAAGCTCGGCCTCAAATTGATCGAAGGCTACGGCATGACCGAGGACTTCGCGTATTCCCACACCATGACCGATGCCCTGAACCTGCCCGGCTACGTGGGCGCACCCTACCCCGGCGTGGAGGTGCGCATCAGCCCCGAGGGTGAGATCCAGATCAAATCCCCCGGCCAGATGATCGGCTACTACAAGCGGCCTGATCTGGATGCCGAAGTCTTCACCGCCGATGGCTTCTTTAAAACCGGCGACCAGGGCGAGCGCCGGGCGGATGGCCAGCTCAAAATCACGGGCCGCTTGAAAGAACTGTTCAAAACCGGCAAAGGCAAGTACGTGGCGCCTGCGCCGATTGAAAACACGCTGAACAACCACCCGATGATCGAGTCCAGCATGGTCTCGGGCGTGGGCCAATCAGCTTCTTACGGCTTGGTTGTGCTGTCTGAAGACATGCGCCCCAAAATGAAAGACCCCGCTGTACGCGCAGAAGTCACAGCCGCCATGGCTACGTTGCTCAATGACACCAACAAAGGCCTATCAGACTACGAGCAGATGAAGATGCTGGTCATCGCCAAAGAGCCCTGGTCGATTGAGAACGGCTGCCTGACCCCCACCATGAAAATCAAGCGCGGCAAGATCGAAGCGCAGGTCGCACCGCAGGTCGATGCGTGGTTTGAAGGCAAGGACAAAGTGCTTTGGGAATAACCGGGGTAACTGACGTAGCGGACGTAGCGGGTGTAGCGGGTGTAGCGGGTGTAGCGGGCGAGCGGCAACTGGGCATCCCGCAGCATCTGCAGAGTTTTGAGCCCACCCGGGAGGCCGCGCTCTCGCGCATTGCTGCGCTTTCCCCTGCTGCCTACGCCCGCACACGCAATGCGCTGGATGGCGCGGTGTCGGGCCTCTCGCCGTATTTCACCCATGGCATCGTAAGCCTGCCCGAGGTCGCTGCGCAGGTGGCGAAAAATCATCCGCTGGGCTATGAAGACAAGCTGGTTTTCGAGTGGGGCTGGCGAGAGTTTTTCCACCATGTGTGGGAGCATGTGGCCAAGCCTGACGACATCCTGCAAAACATGCGGGAGATGAACCTGTGGCGCGGCAAATATGCGGCTGAAAGACCGGGTGTCCGCACAAGCCACCCTGTTCCAAGGTTACCGCGATGCGCTGCCTCGCCTGGTAAAGCTCAAACCGTCGCCTAAACTGTTCGCGCAGCCAGAGCGCGCGTGCAATTCATTCAGCAAATTCTACGAACAAGCCCAGAAGGGTCAGCGGGATTTCAGCCGTCTATTGGTGGGTATGACGGATTCTGGCCTTCAAGCCCAGTTTTCAACCGTCAACCCTGGGTAGCCTTTGAAGTCCTTCTCATTGTTGGTTACCAAAACCGCGTTGCGGCTGACGGCGTGGGCGGCAATGAGGTTGTCAACGGCTTGATTGCGTTTGAGTTTGCCCGCGCTGGCAAGAACGCCAAAGGCCTGCGCTGCATCGGCATCAAACGCCAGCGCTGGGATTTCTTGCAGCAGTGATTTCAGTGCGGCATCGTCGCTTTTTCTGAGGTTTGTGGGCTGCATCTCAACACCATGGCGCAGCTCAGCCAGCGTGAGGCAGGACATCACGACGTTTCCATGGTCTTGCAGCGCCAGGCGGTCAAATACTTTTTGAGGCTGACCTTTCAGCAAGTAAATGCAGATGTTCGTGTCGAGCATGAAAAGCATGCCGATCTACCTCTTGCGGGGGCGCTCTGGGGCCTGGCTCGCAGGTGCAGCGGCGCTCCAGTCGCGCTCTGTCTGAACTTGCGATAGCCTGCCAGCGGACATGAAGCTTGGTGAAAACGCGCGGAACTTGGCGGCAAGCCCCGTCAGTTTTCGCCGCTGAATGGGGCGGATCGTCCAGATGCCGTCTTTGTACTGAATTTCCGCGTCCTGCGACACATCAGGCGGCACCATGCTGCTGTGAATGCGCACCGACAGCGAATTTCCTCTTTTGTAGATACGGGTGGGTAGTGTTGTGGTAGATTCGGAATCGGTATTCTTGTAGTTCTCCATTGTTATTACAGTATATACAAATTGAAGAGTTGTCGTCGCCGTCCAATTAGGAAGCTGCACAATGCGTTGGTGTTGTTCATTCCGGCGCCAGTGGCGTGATTTCTTGTTAAAATTAACCTGTGAGTTAATAATTGAGCTAAAACCATGTTTTTGGGGAGAATTGCCAATACTTTAAGGGCTTAGCCCTCGTATATATTGCTACATATGCTATATAAATAGCATCAACATTAACAATGTGACCCTTATTTCTTTGTGACATCGACCCAATACCCGCAGCATCTCTTGCCGCACGTCCTTCCCCGTGATGCACAGGCCATTCTGGAGTTGGCTTCGCGCTCAATGTTTCACCTGTTCTCCAGCATCAGCCAGGGCATGTTTCTGGTGGACATCAGCGGGCGCATTGTTTGGCTGAATGAGGGTTACCAGCGGTTTTTGCCAGCGTTGGGTTTCTCGTCGGTCGATCAGTTTTTGGGGCATCTGGTCGAAGAGGTGATTCCCAACACCCAAATGCGCCGGGTGCTGGAGACGGGCGAACCGATTCTGGTG
>JANOTE010000418.1:0-2291 GCA_031416195.1 Rhodoferax sp. | reverse complement strand
GGAAATTCTCGAGCAACAAATCAAGGCGGAAGAAAAGAAGCCACCCAGAGAACCTTAGGAGCCGTTGAAGGAAGCCGCGTAACGACAGGGTGACGGGGGAATGGATTGCCGCGCTGCGCTCGCAATGACGACGCTCCCGTCATCGCGAGGCCCGCCCCCCGTCATCGCGAGGCCCCCCCCACCCGTCAACGCGAGGGCCGCCCCCCCCGTCATCGCGAGGCCGAAGGCCGTGGCGATCCATGCGTCCCGACAGGGTGACTGGTGGAATGGTTTGCCGTCCTATGCGCCGCCTGCTACTTTGGCGCCTGCACCTCAGGCGTGGCTGTCGCGCTCAATTCCCCGCAGCGCAAGCCCCACCACTTTTGGGATGGGGCGCGCGCCCGAACTGTATTGGCTCACTGCTCGCCTGGACAGGCCCAAAGACTCAGAGGCGCTCGTCAGGGACATGCCGTTGCGCGCCATCCATGCAGTCGGAAAAGATGGATTTTATTGAAGTTATAGCGATTTATCATTGTTATATTAAAATTAAGTAAACCGTAGTAACTTCGATAAATATGAATCCACTGAACAACCCATTCTCTCCCGGCGCAGGCAATCAGCCTCCTGAATTGGCAGGTCGTGCCGACTTGTTGCATTCAGTCGAAATACTGCTGGCCCGCATCAAAGCAGGCCGCAGCGAACAAAGCATGTTCATGGTAGGGCTGCGCGGTGTCGGCAAGACGGTGCTGCTCAACCGTGTGCGCGAACTTGCTGTGGCACAGGGATACCAGGCGCTTCTGATCGAAGCCCATGAAAACAAACCCTTGCCACTGCTGCTGTTGCCGCCCTTGCGCCAAACACTTTTTGCGCTCGACCGGATGCAAAACGTAAGCCAAAAAGTCAAACGCGGCTTGCGTGTTTTGCGCAGCTTCATTGGCGCTGTGAAGGTCAAAGTGGGCGATGCCGAGTTTGGGCTGGATATTGACCCCGAAACGGGCTCGGCAGACAGCGGCGACCTGGAGGCCGACCTGGCAGAGTTGTTTGTGGCCGTGGGGGAGGCTGCAGCCGACCGCGGCACCGCCATCGCCATCATCATCGACGAGTTGCAGTACATGACAGAGATGGAGATGAGTGCCCTCATCATGGCCATCCACCGGGTTTCGCAGCGCAGTTTGCCACTGGTGCTGATCGGTGCTGGCCTGCCGCAACTGGTCGGCTTGGCAGGTAAATCCAAGTCGTATGCCGAGCGCCTTTTTACTTACCCTGAGGTGGGTGCGCTGTCTCTTACCGATGCCGCGCGTGCGCTACAGGGTCCCGTTGCTACTCAGGGCGTTGCGTTTACACCTGAGGCGCTGGCCGAGGTGTACCGCGTGACCCAGGGCTATCCCTACTTTTTGCAGGAATGGGGGTATCAATCCTGGAACATGGCAGAGCACTCTCCGATTGACTTCGCGCTGATTCAGCAAACCACCATTGCCTCCACCGCGCGCTTGGACAGCAGTTTTTTTAGGGTGCGCTTTGACCGCCTGACTCCGCGTGAAAAAGACTACCTATGCGCCCTGGCTGAAATGGGCACCGGTCACCAGCGCTCAGGTGGCGTGGCGGAACGTTTGGGCGTGAAGGTGCAAACCATCGCTCCGTTGCGTTCCAGCCTGATTAAAAAGGGCATGATCTACAGCCCCGCACACGGTGACACCGCATTCACCGTGCCCTTGTTCGACCAATTCATGCTGCGCACCATGCCAGATGGTCCCCGCAAGGCCACGTAATAAGTTCGTAAATGCACAAAAAACTGAAATAAACCGTCATAGCGAGGATGACTAAGCCGTCATTGCGAGCGAAGCGCGGCAATCCATCCCTCCGTCACCCAGTCAAGGTCATGGATCGCCACGGCCTTTGGCCTCGCGATGACGGGATAGACGGCCTCGCGATGACGAGAGCGCCGGTCCATGAGCCTCATTGAAAATGCCACGCCTGCCTGCCGTTCATCAACGAAAATCAACCGCGCATCGACTGGTGGCCCCGCTCCCGCTGGCCTTGTTCAACACTAACGCACCCGGAAGGATTTACCCATGTCCCGTACCCGACAACGCGGCTTCACGCTGATTGAGTTGATGATCACCGTAGCGGTCATCGGCATTCTTGCGGCCGTGGCCTATCCGTCCTATCAAGACTACATCATCAGGGCCAACCGTGCCGCAGCGCAAAGCTTCATGATGGGCATTGCGAACAAACAGCAGCAGTACCTGCTCGATGCGCGCACGTTTGCGGGCGGCGCTTCAGTATTGACCGATCTGGCGCTGACGGTGCCG
>JANOTE010000417.1:0-2580 GCA_031416195.1 Rhodoferax sp. | reverse complement strand
CCCACGCGGTTCATCACCTCGACGTGTTGGGCGTCACGGTTCACCAGCCAGACTTCATTGCCCGCTTCGGTCAGCACGCCGCCGATGGCGCAACCCAAGGCGCCTGCGCCCAAGATGCAAATTTTCAATTCAAACTCCTGTGCTGATTTTCAAGTTTGACTTTCAAAGTCGACTCAGCGCCCCGTCCACACCGGTTTGCGTTTTTGCGCAAGCGCCAGCGGGCCTTCAAGCGCGTCGTGGCTGGCCAACATGCGTTCTGCAGCTTCGTACTGCGCCTGCATCGCAGCCTGCAAATCGGGCTCGTTCAAACTTTGCAACATGACTTGTTTGCTGGCCTGCACCGCCAGCGGCGCGTTCAACAAAATCGTCTGCGCCAGCGCGCGCGCCGCCGCCATCAGGTCACCACGCGGCACCACGTCGTTGACGAGGCTGATGCGTTTAGCTTCCAGCGCGCCGATGCGTTCGCCCGTCAAAATCAACTTCATCGCGTCTTTCATCGGCATTTTCCGCGCCAGCCGTTGCAAGGCGCCGCCACCCAAAGCTGCCAGGCCGACACGCGGCTCCAGCAAGGCGAACTCGGCGTGGTCGGCAGCTATGGCCAAGTCACAGGCCGCCACAATCTCCGCGCCGCCGCCAAAACACATGCCATTCACCGCCGCGATCACCGGCTTGAACAAATCGAAGCGCGAAGTGATACCCGCAAAACCCGTGGCCGGTTTTTGATGGTTGTTGGATTCAGACAGAGCCTTCAGATCCGTGCCCACGCAAAACGCCTTCTCACCCGCGCCGGTGATGATGGCCACCCGCAGCGAGGCATCGTCGCGGAAGCGGTTGAACGCAGCGTCCAGTTCAAAGTGCGCCTCAGGCGTCATTGAGTTCAACGCCTGCGGGCGGTTCAGCGTGATGGTCAATACCGCGCCGTCGGTTTCGTACAGGCAGTATTGGAAGTGGGTTGGTGTCATTTGAGTTGGGTGGCGTGACGATGCCAGATGAATCAAGGCTCAGCGCACCCGATCATCGGTCATTTCACCTGGGCGGCCACTGCTGTTGCCCCTTCAAGTAGGCATACCAATCGCCCCAGTCTTGGTCGTACAAAGAGTAGTCCCCGCGAAGCGATTTCCAAATAATCGGCGGGTCGTTGTCTCGCAATTTTTCGATGGCCTTTTGCACTTGGGCTGCGCTGGTTTTCTTGCCCACCTTGGCCTCATAAAATTTGAGGGCAGCAGCGTCAAAAGCGCGAAAATTCGCGCTCTTCTCCAGCAGGTTTTCCAGCACCGCCTGCTCCAGCTTCGGCAAACTTTTGAAGGCCTCGCTCAACTCTACGCGGTCAAGTTCGCGCTGCCGCTCTGCCGCAAGTTTCACATGCTCAACAAACTGACGCGCATCGCCGCTTGCCAGCCTGGCGTCTTCAATGTAGTGATTGAAGAATTGCGGACGCTGGCCGCACAGGTTAAACGCCTCAGACAAGATGCCAATGTCGAAGCCAATGTAGTTGGGCTGATCACGCTCAAACGCCGCGACAAATGCGCGGACAAACGGCTCGCCCAATGTTGGGAGCGGCTGCACTCTGGAGCCCCAAAACGGTGTCGCCGCAGTATTAAGCAGGCGCATCAGCTTGTCGCGGTGTGAGCCAGACATGACCAGAAGCAGATTGGCTTCGCCCTTTTGCCGCATCTGGTCGCGCGCGGATTTCAGCGCGCTCATCGTTGCATCGCCGTCAGCGCTGGTCAACGCGTGTTGCGCCTCGTCAATGATGAGCACAATCTTTTTGCCCGTTTGTTCATGAATTGACGCCAACACCTCGTGCAAAGACATGCCACCCGTTGCGCCAATCTTGCTGGTGTCAACCTTCACGCCCAGCACGTTGATGGAATCCAGCCCAATTGAGTGGGCAGTACGCGCTACAACGCCCTGCGACTGCCGAAAGGCAAGCGCCAGCTTGGCGGCGATCACGGCCATGGGCGACTGGTCCTTCTGCGTCCAAAGGTCGGCGTAAATCACCAGTAGCCCGCGCCGCTGAAGCTCAGGTAGAAGCTCGTCCTCCAGAAATCGTGATTTGCCCGTGCGCCGTGGCGCCGCCAAAAACAAGCCGTTTTGCGCGTCCGACCACTTGTCCGAACCGGTCAATCCATCGGCAATTTGTTGCGCCAACCAAGGGCGCTCGTAGTAGAAGTCCATCAATTACCCACTTTCATCGATTTACCGATCACACGCCAGCATTGGATAATTATAGATAAAATTGGAAAATTATCCATAATATCTCTGAAATTTTCAACCGTAAAATCAGATTATTGACTGAGGCGCAGATTATGAAGAAAAATAGAACCACAGATGCCGTCAGCACACGCCTGACTTCCCGCAGCCAAGTACAGGCTGAGTTTGCCGCGTTGCCGCAAAAATTCAAAGGCAGCGCCGTCGGTTGGATCTACCAACAAATCACTGAGCAGCTTGACGAGGCTGCTGGTGAAGCGCCGTTATCCCCCCTGCTTGAGGCCCTGTTTCCCGAGCAAGATGCCGAAAAGGCCCGCCGCACACTCGCCGCCAACTACGCCAATCGCGCCTATGTGGCAGATTCCGGGC
>JANOTE010000416.1:0-4738 GCA_031416195.1 Rhodoferax sp. | reverse complement strand
CGAGCTCGATAGCTGCCACCTGGCCCTTCAACAGGCCGCGCTGTTGGGCCAGAAGGCCCAGGGCCTTGATCAGTTGACCCGAGGGCGTGGTGCCCACGGTGCCGGCAGCAGCGTCGGCCACCGCTGACTGCGCCTCTTGATGCAGGCGTGCCAAGCTGCCGTCGCCTGCCGTCAACACCAGACTGGGCAGTGCTGCGCGCTTGGCTTTGCTGGCGGCTACGGTGGCACTGTCGCTGTCGCTGTAAATGTCATCCCAGCGCTTGTCCAAAGCGCCAGGCAGGCTGCCGCCTTCAAGCGTGACGCGCACCTCTTCCACCAAGGCCTTCACGGTGGCGGCGTGGTTGTCGCCAAACACCGCAAGAGTGTTTCCGTAGGCCGTGGCAGACGCGCCGTTGCGGCGGTCTTGCAAGTCCTTCAGCTCCTGTTTTTCGTCGTCGTCGCGGGTGGCCTTGCCGCGCAACTCGTCCATGCGCAGGAAGTTGGCATCCACGCGCCCGCCCAGGTTGTAGAGCGCCAGGTTCTTCGCCGCGCTGATCATCTTGGCCGAATCTGCGCCCATGGCCTTGACGTACCAGTTGCCGATGTCGTCTTTGGCAATGGCGAAGTTGGAGTCGCCCCCGGCGCTGACGCGCACTTTGTTGACGTTTTGCCAGAAGGATTTGTCGAGTTCGGCGCGCACGACAGCGGTTTCTTTCGCGTCTTCCAACTTGTACGTGAACAGGCGCTTGACCGTAGAACCGAGCAGGTTGCTCCAATCCAATCTGGGGTCGGCCTGCTGGCCGGTTGAGGCCAGCGCCGAGCGCAAGTACATGCTGGCAGGGCGCAGGTAGCTCATACGCTCGCGGCGCTGCATCAACGCGTCCAAGGCATCGGTGGCGTCTTGCACGCCCTTACCGGCGGCACCGCCACGGCGCGCCGCCTCGACGCGGGTGTAGCTGAGATGAGCCTCGACCCGATCCAGAGTCTGGATGGCATTGGACCTGCGATCTTCACCCAACTTGATGGTCGCCGGTTCGGTGGCCGCCCACTCGTTGACGAGTGCCAGCGCGGCCACGAGCCCGCTTTGTTTGTCTGCTGAAGTGGCCGCTTTGGCCTGTTCAAGCTTGGCGTTGACCAGGTCGCGAATCGTGTGCACTTCATGCGCTGACTTGGCGTCGCCGGCCTCGGCCAACACCGCCACGCGCTGGGCGCGTACTAACTTCAGGGCGGCTTCGATATCGGCGCTGGGCAAGGCCTCACTTTCATTGCGCAGCGTCTGGCGTGCCATCGCTTCCAATGCCGCCAAGTCGTCGCCGGCCTTCTTTTTCGCCTCTTGCGCCTTGTTGGCTGTCGCCTGTTCCAGTGCGATCAGGTTCACGACCTCAGTCACAGCCTGCCCGATCTCAGCGTGCAGCTTCTGCTGGGCGTCAGCCTTGCTGAACTCTGCAACGCCTTCGGTCGCAAAGCGCTTCAAAGCTCGCTCACTCGCTGTCAGCCGCAATCGCCGCGCATCGCCTTGGGACATCGGGCTGGCGATCTCCTTGATTTCCTTGCCCAGCCACAGTGCAAGTCGGTCGCGCAATACTTGAAGTGTGGTTTTGGCTGGATCGGCTTTGAGCAACTTATCAATCGCTGATTGGTCGACCTTCCACGGGCCCTCGCCATCCTTGGCGGCGCTCTTGGCGGCATCCGGCACGGCCTTCGGCAGGGAGCCATTAAGTGTTGCGTGAAGAGCCATCAAGTCCTGCGCCGACTCGGCGCGCGTCTTGACGGCGGCCTCGGCTGTCTTCAAGTCTTCTTGCGCGTTGGTTTGCTGAGTCGTCAACGCCACCTTACGTTCAGCGCTGGCCGTGTCCTTGGCTTCAATGCCGCGCACCTTGGCCAGGCGCTTGCTGATGTTGGCGCTGAGCTGGTCGAAGCGCAGCCCTGGGTCGATCTTGAAAGCGTCTACTGCCGCCGCGTATTCGTCCTCGGCCATGGTCTTTTGCTGGGCCCGGTGTTGGCGTTGGCGGCGCTGGTCTTCGGCTAATACCAAGAGCGAATTGGCAATCGTCTCGAGGGTGGTCTTGAAGCGCAGAGCGCTTTCGCTGGCATCCACCAAGCGCATGTTGATGGCCAGGAATTGCATTCGGCTCGCCAGGTCCACCGCGCTGTCTTGAAGCTGTTTGGCTTGCCTGCTGTCGGCGAGCGATTTGATGTCGTCTTTGCCATGCTTGCGGTCTGCGAAGCGGTCCGCCGCTGCGTCGTCGGCCAGCCGGTCCAAGCCCAGGCGCGGCCGGCCACGGTCAAAGCCTGACGAGCCCACTTGCACCAGTGCGCCCACAAGTTCGTCAATTTCGCGCAGGTCCAGGTCCAGCTCATCGGTGTTGCTGCTGGTGGCTTCACGTTGCACGCCGACGTGCGCTGACGTCTTGAGCGTGACTTTTGGGGTCGCACAGGCGGTGTCTGCCAGCGAGACGGTTTTCTCAGCAGCCTTGCGCAATTCAGTCAGGTCCGCTGCGCTTGACGAGCGAAAGGCCAGGGCCAATTGGTCAGACCCGCGCCTGGCGACTTCTTTGCTGTCATTTCTGGCGTTGTCGTTCACCCATTTCAGCGCCACGCCGATATCGCCAACGAAGTTCAAGCCTCTCGCGCAGGCCAAGAGAGCAGGCTCCGTCAGGCGCGCCAAAGTCTCTGCGGCTTGCCACTTGGTGGTGCGGTACACGGCAGCGTTGTCCGGGTCGGGAACGGACTCTCCAACCAGACTCAGCAGTTCAACCAGCTCTACCCAAGCCAGGCGCAACGCCTCGTTGGACGCCTTCAGGGCGGCAACTCTGGTGTTTTCGGTGGTTGCCGATTTGTGGGCAGAGCGTGCCTCTTTGTAGTCTTGGTAGTGTTTGCTCACCGCTTCAAGTGCCGGTGCCAGGGCGCCGTCGCTGCGGTCTTCATAAGCGCTGAGCATGTCGTTGGTCAGCCGAGCGTTGCGGCACAGGCCGCCTTTCACTTCCTCGCTAAGTAGGTTGCATGCGGGCAAGCCCAACATCACCCATTCGCTGTTGCCGATGTGGCGTGCACGCGGGCCCTTGCCGCCACCTGTGAGGCCGCGCCAGCCCTTGGCCTCGGCACTGGCCACCTCATCCAGCCAGCGGTTGCGCTGCAACAACATCACCGCTTTGGCAGACATCGTGATCGACGCCAATTGTTGAACCTGCGTGTCCTCGTCATGCACCAGCGGGCCTTTGTACACGTCCACATCAATTTGCAGTGCGGCGCAGCCGCTCAACAGCAAGGTCGCGGCCCATGTGGCGTGGCGAAGCGGCGCGGTCACGGTTTTGACAAGCGTCTTCATGATGCGTCCTTGGTGTTCACGGCGCCGCCAGCAGTGCCTGCAACTTGGCCTTGTCGCGCCCCATGTCCAGCAGCGCCTTCAGCGCATCGCGGTCCACCGCGTTGCCCGATGCGCCCGATGCCGCCATGGCCACCGTGCCCAGGGCTTGCGAAAAGGCCTGCTCCACGGTTTCGGGGCTGGCGCCCATCAGGATTACCAGGCGATGGTTTTTGGGTGCGCTGCGAAATCCCTCAGGCCCAAACTGCATCAAGCGCCGGCCCGATTCGTTGATGTTTTTGGCATGCGCGGTGTCGGACTCAATCGTCACCTTGCCCGACTTGACATCCAGCTGCGCCGAGCCCGTCAACGCATCCACCACCTCGGCCGGCACCCAACTGCTGGCGAACTTGGTGCTGTTCAAAATGCTGGACTGACCACGCACGCGGATGCGGTACAGCGTGGGCGGCAATTGGCCGGCGGGGTCAAAGCTGCCCAGGTAGTAGGTCTGTTCCAGATCGAAGCTGGGTGTCAGCGACAAGCCGACGGTGCCGGCCAGCGCAATCGCCTGGTTGGTGTGTGCCACCGTGCTGCAGCCACAAACCATTGCGGCAATCAGCAGGACCGGCAAAACGGTTTTGATCATGTTGATACCCCTCACACCCTAAACAGAAGGCTGGGAAAGGGTATCGGAAGGCCCGTGTTTTGCATCCCCCTACTTAATGATGCAGGGCTTGATGGCGTTCAGAAAGAAAAACGCCCCGCTGGGCGGGGCGTTTGTAGTTTTGGCTGGGGTCAGCCGTGGTTACGTGCTGCGACTCCGCGAAGAGCCAGCGGCCGATTACTTCTTCGCGCCCACCGCTTCCAGCGGCTTGGCTTTCGGGTCGTTGGCCGCGTCTTTGGCGGCGCCCTTGACGGCTTCAGCCTTGTCGCCAGCTTTGGCAGCAGCGGGCTTGGCATCTTTTGCTGGGGCGGCTTCCTTGGCGGTGGCGGCAGCAGCGGCAGGCTTGGCATCCTTGGCGGGTGCAGCTTCTTTCGCGGCAGCGGCAGCAGCAGGCTTGGCGGCAGCCGCCTTTTCGTCCTTTATTGGCCGGCTTGGCAGCAGCGGCTTCAGCCTTGGCTGGCGCAGCCGCCTTGGTAGCCGGCGCAGCCGCCATGCCCTTGAAGCCGGCGCCGTTGACGGTCATGCCCTCGGCTGAGAACTTGGCGGAGTTGCCTTCGCCGACACCTTTGACGCGAGGATAGGATTTTCAAACGCCCTTTTCCCTCCCCATGGCACCCCCAACACGGCAGAACACGGTACCCGACGCGCTTGAATCTGTCTTTGGAGGCAGCTGAGATCTGTTGCGCGTTGACAGCGCAGGCCAAAAGCGTCTCTCTCGGGCGCCGTCTACGGGTTACCCCTTGTCGCCAGGCTGATTCCATCGGTCCCGGAAACCCTCGGCCGCAGCTAAC
>JANOTE010000415.1:0-3452 GCA_031416195.1 Rhodoferax sp. | reverse complement strand
TGGAACATGCCGACGATGTGCTGCTCGAAGGCCTTCACGCTTGCAACGCTTGGCTCCATCGCCTCCATCGCCGTGCAACAGGCACGCTGCGCCCGCGCCAGCACCGCATTGAGCATGGCGCCGCCCGCGTTGGTGTTGATCTCGATCAGCCCCAGGTGGCCTTGATTGAGGTGAAAGTCGTAGCCAAAGAAAGCCCCGAGTGGGCCGTCGTGGCCTAGGCGGGCGATGGCTGGCGCAGTGGCCAGCACCAGCTCTTGATAAGCCGGCAAGGCCACGACCGACTCAATCGCCTGCATCACCTGCGCCATGCGCTCTAACTGCGTCGCCGCGACGAACACGGGCTGCGCCGCGAACAGATAGGGGCAGCGTTCTCGAACCATTGCCGAGAGACCCGGCTGGCCGAGTTCCGAATCAAGCGCCCGCGCCAGCGCGTCCTGATCCAGACTGACGCAAAAGCAGGCCCGGTTGAGTGCATCGACAGCGTTGACAGGTGACCCGGGAGACTCCGCGAGGCCTGACAAAGACAAGTCAGCGTTCATACTGCAACGGTATGCGATGCCGTTGGTCAAGTCTGTGCGGCAACGCACATTGCCAGGTCGCGATTTACCTGTTCGGCTACGTGCGCTGGCGCACAGACGAAACTCAATTAGAAATGAATGATGTTTGCTTCACAACACCTTTCGGAGCATTCAATGAAATACGAAATTCGTAAACACCTTCTGTCAATTTGCCTGATCCCTGTCGCCAGTGCCTGCTTTGGCTTCGCGGCACAGGCGCAAACCGCTGCGGTGCCGTCCGCACCCGCCACCATGCCGCACGGCCAGATGAACAAAGGCATGATGGGTTCTGAAGACATGAAAAAGTCGATGATGATGGGAATGGACGGCATGAACAAGATGACCATGTCTGGCGATGTCGATAAAGACTTCGCGAAGATGATGAAAATTCATCATCAGCAAGCGGTCGACATGTCAGAGATGGAAATTGCGCATGGAAAGTCACCTGAGGTGAAGGCAATGGCGAAGCAAATCATTTCCGCCCAGAAGAAAGAAATTACCAAGTTCGACCAGTGGCTTGCCAAACAAAAATAGTTTTTAAAAGTCATGGCTTTCGAACCAAACTTGCCCTCCAATGAGGCCGCAGTTCCGCTGAAAGACCCGGTCTGTGGCATGACAGTGACGCCGCGGTCACCGCATTCGATTCAACACGACGGCAAAGTGGTTTACTTTTGCAGCGCGGGTTGCAAGGGCAAGTTTGGGGCAAACCCTGCCAAGTATTCGGCTGCTGTTGCGGGCGGATTTAGTTCGAAATCGGTAGCATCACCTGTCACACCGACGCTCGAGCCAGTTGCCGCTGGCGCTATTTACACCTGCCCGATGCACCCCGAGGTGCGGCAGGATCATCCCGGTGCCTGCCCCAAATGCGGCATGGCACTGGAGCCCGAAATTCCCACTCTGGATGAGGGCGAGAGCCCCGAGTTGGTGAATTTCAAAAGGCGCTTCTATTGGACTGTGCCACTCACCATCATCGTCACATTCCTAGCGATGGCTGGGCATCGCCTGCAATGGTTCGACATGGCGACGCAGAGTTGGATTGAGTTGGTGCTCAGTCTGCCCATCGTGCTGTGGGCGGGCTGGCCGTTTTTTGCGCGTGGATTTCAGTCAGTCATCAACCGAAGCCCAAACATGTGGACGTTGATTGGCCTGGGAACGGGCGCTGCATTTATCTATAGCTTGGTTGCCACCGTGGCGCCCAATGTGTTTCCCAACTCGTTCGTGTCCATGGGCCGCGTAGCGGTCTACTTTGAGGCGGCGACGGTCATCATCTCACTGACGTTGCTCGGGCAGATTTTGGAGCTGAAAGCTCGCTCGCAGACTTCGGCCGCCATCAAATCCCTGCTCGGCCTGGCCCCCAAGACGGCGCGGCGCATCAAGGCCGATGGTGCAGAAGAAGACGTGCCCCTCACCCACGTGCATGTAGGCGACAGTCTGCGCGTGCGCCCTGGAGAAAAGGTGCCAGTGGACGGCGTGGTGACCGAAGGCAGCAGCGCAGTGGATGAATCAATGCTGACGGGAGAGCCCATGCCTGTCACCAAACGCGTCGGCGACAAACTCATCGGTGCGACCATGAACACCAACGGCGCGCTGGTGATGCAATCAGAAAAAGTGGGTGCGCAAACCGTGCTGGCTAGCATTGTGCAGATGGTGGTGCAAGCCCAGCGGTCACGCGCACCCATGCAGCGTATGGCCGACCAGGTGGCGGGCTACTTTGTGGTTGCTGTGGTGGGCATCGCCCTACTGACTTTTGTGGTGTGGGGACTGTTTGGACCAGATCCGAGCTGGGTTTACGGGTTGATCAATGCGGTCGCGGTGCTCATCATCGCCTGCCCCTGTGCGCTGGGTCTGGCCACACCCATGTCAATCATGGTCGCTACCGGCAACGCGGCGACCCAAGGTGTCTTGTTTCGAGATGCAGCAGCGATCGAGAACTTCCGCAAGGTCGATACGTTGATCGTGGACAAAACTGGCACGCTGACCGAGGGCAGGCCGAAATTTGACCGGGCAGTGGCATCGCCAGGGTTTACCGAAGACGACGTGCTGCGCCTCGCGGCCAGCCTGGATCAGGGCAGCGAGCACCCGCTGGCCCACGCCATCGTGGCAGCAGCGCGCGAGCGAGGTTTTGCGCTGGACAAGGCAGAAGGTTTTGAGTCAGGAACAGGCATCGGTGTGCGCGGCACGGTGGATGCCAAGCAGTTGGCATTGGGTAATACCGCGTTGATGACCCAGCACAACGTATCTGTCGATGCCCTCAAAGCACAGGCTGAAGCCTTACGCGCTGCGGGGGCCAGCGTCATGTTCCTCGCAGTAAATGGTCAGAGCGCCGGGCTGCTGGCGGTGTCTGACCCGATCAAGTCCAGCACCGCAGAGGCCTTGGCTACTCTGAAGGCTTCGGGGCTGCGCGTGATCATGGCGACAGGCGACGGCCTGACAACGGCCAAAGCAGTCGCCGCCAAACTGGATATTGACGAGGTACACGGCGAAGTTAAACCCGCCGACAAACTGGCGATGGTAAGCAAGCTGCAAAGCGAAGGCCGCATCGTCGCCATGGCCGGTGACGGCATTAATGACGCCCCAGCACTGGCCAAGGCCGACGTCGGCGTGGCCATGGGCACGGGCACCGACGTGGCGATGAACAGCGCCCAGGTGACCCTTGTCAAAGGCGACCTTCGCGGCATTGCGGTGGCGCGCGAAATATCGCAACAGACCGTTGCCAACATGAAGCAGAACCTGGGCTTTGCCTTTGTCTACAACGCGCTGGGCGTGCCCCTCGCCGCAGGCGTGCTGTACCCCTTTACCGGCTGGCTTCTATCTCCCATGATCGCTGCACTCGCCATGAGCTTGAGCTCTTTTTCGGTGATTACAAATGCGCTGCGATTACGCGCCGCTGCCCGG
>JANOTE010000414.1:0-10274 GCA_031416195.1 Rhodoferax sp. | reverse complement strand
CTCGGCAATCGTTGCCAGTTGCACCGAGCGCCGCTGCACCTCCAGGCTGAGCTGTTTGGCCGCGCGGCCCAACATCACGGGCAACTGCCCAGTCTGCTCACCCAACCGCGCAAACATGCTCAACAGGCCAGGGAAGCGCTTTTTTTGCGACAGTGCCGATGCCAGCGGCGCGCCCTCGCGCACCAGCACCACGATCTGCGCTGCATCGGCCTGCATGGCTTTGTTAGACAGGGTATCTGCCGCCGCTTGCAGTGCCTTCAAAATCGGCACGCCCGCAGCAGCCAGCATCGCCAACGTGCTGGCAAAACGTGCGGCGTTGTAGCGTGCGCTCAAAGAGCCCAGCACCGGCAGGTTCAGCCAAAAGCTGTCAAAGCGCTCACGCGTTGCGGCATTGCGCAAGGCCAGGCGGAACAGTGTGGTGGCCGCCAAGACAACCCCCAGCACCAGCCAGCCATAGTCCTTCACAAAGTTGCCCAGCGCCAGCATGATCACCGTCAAAATCGGCAGCGCGCGCTTGCTGCCCGCAAACACATTAGCCACCTGCGGCACCACATAGCCCAAAAGAAACATCACGATCACTATCGCTACCAGCGTCACGATGGCTGGGTACAGCGCCGCGCCAATCAGCTTGGCCTTGAGCGCCTGCTGCTCCTCCAGATCATCGGCCAGGCGCTCCAGCACCAGACCCAAATTGCCGCTTTGTTCGCCCGCGCCAATCACCGCCGTGAAGATCGGCGAGAACTCGCGTGGATGCTCGGACAGCGCCTTGGAAAACGTCGAGCCACCGTTGACCTCGGCGCGCAGCGTGGCTACCAGGTTGCGCTGCGCCTCGTCCTGCGCTTCATCGCTGAGCGAGGTCAGCGCGCGCTCCAGCGGCAGGCCAGATGAAACCAGCCCGGCGATTTGCCGTGTCCAAATCGCAAGCCCGGTGGTATTGAAGGCTCGTTTCGCAAAAAGGGATTTGTTCAACAAGCCCGGCTGATTGGCCCCCGACAACGCCTGCCCACCCGTGCCGACCGCATCCACCAGCACCGGCACCAATGCCTGCGCACGCAACAGACCGCGTGCGGCACGCGCCGAATCGGCCTGCATCACGCCCTTGCGGGTTTGACCGTCTGCGGTGAGGGCTTCAAAAGTGTAGGCGGGCATGTTTTCAAGCAAGCGCTATCGCTTCGGGTACAGGGTGTCCAGCACTGCGTCGATGGGCAAATCCCACCGCAGCTTGTTGCGATCATAGTCACCGATTTTCTCGGCAATCAGTGCAACGCCGAGATTCAACTCAAAGTGGGGTAGGTCACGGGTGGGCAGGTCATCTACCATCGAATGCACGCGACCCGGCAAGCCTTCAGTGGCTTCGATCACACGAAAGCCCAGCGCCTCGCTGAACAGCAATTTCAGCCCCGCCACCGGAAAACGCCAAAAGTCCCACGGCAATTCGTGCGGTGGCCAGACCGGATGGGTTGACACAAAGCACAGCCCACCGGGCTTGAGGACGGCATTGATCTCCATCACGGCCTTCCACGGAAACGCCAGGTGTTCAAAAACAGACACTGAGCAAACCGCATCAAAATGGTTTGCAGGAAACAACGAGGAGAGCTGATGGGCATCGCCAACTCTGTCTACACCCGTGCCAGCGTGGATATCCATCCCCGTGTAGTCAAATGGCGGATCGAAGTGCCGACGCAGGCTAGAACCACTCAACTCGCGCGAGCCGATTTCCAGAATCGACGGGTTTGCAACCGCGTTGGTGAGGTCTAAAAAATTGGTTAGAACCTGGTGGTACGGGTCATTCTCTCCTTTGCGCAAATGGCTGGCATAGACTAGCTCTTCGGCTGCAACGGGGTCAGTCGTCATAAGTTTCTCGTGGGTGATCGGCTTGGCGATGCCAAAGGTGAAAACAATAAAGTTTCCGCATTATTCACACGGAATGATCGCACTTCCCCACAACAATGTCTTCGTTGTCACACCTATTTCATCAACGCCTGCGAACCAGCGTCTCGACGCAACGCCCAGCGGTTGATGAAATCCCGGCAGGGCTTTTCAACCCATTCATAGGTCACTGCTGACAACCCAATCACCACCGCCAGAAATCCCACACAGGCGAGTAAACCGGGCCAAAATGGAAAGTTTGCAGCAGAGGCCGCCGACAGAGGAAGCTCGAACGCTTTGAGTATTTCGAGGATCGTGAATATCACAACGACATGCAGCATGTAGATGGAGTATGAGATGTCGCCGAGGTATTTCAGCACCCGCCCATCCAGAATTTTATGAATGATGCCGTCATTGCATGCGGTGCAAATGACGATACCGGCAAACAAGGGAACGCACAAAATATCAGGCGCTGCAAAGTGCATGCACAACACTGCGGCGGTTGTCAACAGGGCCAGCAGCCAGTCACTGCTGAACCATCCCTTGCTGAGGGGTGTTTTATACAGCTTGTAGAGCAACATGCCTAAAGTAAAACCTGCAAGACCGCGAATAAATCCGTAGTCGAAGCTCACATTTAAATCATGTACCGCCACAGCCAGCGGCAAACCATTCTCACCCACTCTGGGCAACCAGTACATGATGCTCAGATAAATGAGCACGGAAAAAGCAAATAAACATCCTGCTGCAAAATTTTTCATTCTGTTCAAAAACACGATTAAGAATGGAAATAAAACGTAGCACCACCACTCGGCACTGATACTCCATGAAGGCACATTCCAGGTGAAGGTATGGTGAATTCCAACCGAGTGAACCAGCAATAAATTCGTCAGTATTGCATTGGGGTTTTGTATCGGGCTTGATGGTGAACCCGATGCCACGAAAGAAATCAGGACGATCAGCAGCACAAACAAATGCATCGGGTAGATTCGGGCAAACCTGGCAATGATGAATTTTTTATAGTCGGGTGCCGCTATTTGCTGCTGAAAACGTGGATCGTAGACGTGCGTGATGATGAACCCACTCATCAGAAAAAATATATCCACCATCATGTAACTCTTGCTGAAAAACATGCTGCTTGCCTGAGGAATAAACCGAAGCATCAAGTCTTCAAAATGATAAACCGCAACCAGCAAGGCGGTGATGCCCCGCAACGATGTCAAATTATCGAGATAGTTAAAACGGGTTTGCATTTTTTACGGCTCGCACGAAGGGTCACTCAATGCCGGACAAGTACCGACGCATCAGCTCGTTCGCACCCAGAATCGCTCCAACGCGCGCTCACTGCGACCGGCGCGCTGAGCGTAAGCGGCAAGGGTGTCGGCGCAGTCCTGTCGCGATGAGAAAAATTCTTTGAATTGACTGGTGTAAAGCGCCATCGCATCGATTTTGCGATCTACCCGTGCGCTGATGGGTGACTCTACGGGTTTGAGTTTGAGATTGGGTACCGGCATTGGCTGCCGACGGTGCAGCGCCATCAGGCGGTGCAGATAGAAGCTCACCACCGGAACGGCAAATTGGCGCACGATCCAGGGCTTGAGGTTCTTCATGAGTGCCGTGCTGCTGTAGTCGGTTGCCGCTTGCCACCAGGCTTGAGTTTCGTTTACGGGGGCCAGGGTCAGATCGTTGGCGGCCCGTGGATACTGGGCGACTTCATTCAGACGATATCGGGTGCTGTGCGCAATACAGCAGTAAGGCGCGTCTTCGTAGTAGAACAAATTCGGTCGCTGTGCCCACGGCTCGAATAAGAGGTAGGTCAGCACGTGATCAACGTGCCATCCAATGCCCAGTGGCACATACAACTGGTCATAGTCCAACTCTGCCAATACCGCAAACACGCTGGCACGCAAGGTGGGTAACCAGGCCAGGTCTTCGTCAACGGGTGGGCGGAAAATATTGCCAAGCTTTTTGTAGGGCTCGCGCCGGAAGGAGACATCCAGCTCGCCCAGGTTGCGTGATTCGAACCCCAGAAATTGCGCCGCGTTGGCTTCCTCCTGGTAGCGTTCATCGCCCAGCACCACGCCGCGAATTTTCACCTCTGAGAGGTAGCGGCTGAACAGGTTGAGCACCAGCACAGGGCCTTTGCTTTCCTCAACAAGATGATCGATCGTGGCACCGCAGGAGAACACGGCATCGTCAAGATGCGGCGAGATAAACACTGCCCTGTAACGTGGCCGTACTGCGGGTTTATCCATGCTGGGCTTGAATTAGCAAGTCTTTGTAGGCTGATTCGAGGGCATTCATCACAAGCTCCGGTTTGTAGGCTTCCGCGCGTTGCAGAGAGGCCTTGCCGAGCTTGGCCCTGAGCGTTGGATCATCCGCCAAAACTTTAAGTTTTTGGGCCAAATCATCCACAGAGTTGGGGTCAACAATAAAGCCATTGACACCTGGTTCCACCATTTCCCGGGCGGCCACAATGGCGCTGGTGACGATGATGGGTCGCCCAAAACACATCGCTTCCATTGCGACCAGCGGCTGGGCTTCCTGCAGTGACGGAAGCACAAAAACATCACACCCGGCAAAGTACCGCGCAAGCGTTGGGTGATCCAGAAAGCCCAAGAATTTAACTTGATCAGTGATGCCCAGTCGGGTACACAGGGCCTCCAGTGCCGCAGCTTCGGGGCCTTGTCCGGCGATCCACAGCAGGGCATCTGGAACCTCTTTGACGATGGCCGCAAATGCTTTGACGAGGTAGCCGATATTTTTCTCGACACCCAGGCGCCCTGCGTACAAAACCACGAAACCGGCCGTGCGCTCAGCCGGCACCGCATCGGAGCCGTGCGCAAACACCGGGTTGGAGATGTAGCGAATCGGCGTCTTGATGCCCTCTTGGGCAATTTGCAAAGCCAGATTTTCCGACGGCGCGATGACCAAATCAAAGCGGTTGTTGAAGCTTACCATCAAGCGCTGGATCAGGCCGCGAAAGGGGCGCATCGGCAACGGCTGGGTGAGCACTTCGGCACTGAAATGGTAGGTTGATATCTGCGGCAGCTTGCGCGCCTGTGCAACCACGCAGACCTGGCGCATCATGAAGCCCGCGTAATGGTGATGCACCAAGTCCGGCTTGACGCGGCTCACGATGGAACGAATGGTTGCCTGGCTCGGCAAGGCCTGGTAGAAGCCATACGCCTTCAAGGTAAATACGCGGTAGATCGTGATGCCATGCCACTGATCGACCTCAGGTTCGCCTTTGCGCCGGGTCGTGATAACGCAAACTTTGTGCCCGCGACGAACCAGCTCCGGCGTGATCAGCTTGAGGTGAACACCCACGCCAGTCATCACTGGCAAAAAATCGTCAGACACCATGCAAATCGAGAGCGCGTTGGCCATGACTTGCCCGCTAGAAGAAGTAGGTTCCCAACACCTGCATGACGGTACGATCCGGCAAGATTCCAAACTCACTGGTTGGGTTGCCAATGTGCTGTTGGATTTGAAACGCAAGATCAAACTTGGGCCAGTGGTGGCGCAGCTCAGCCCACACAAGCTGGCTTTGGTCACCCGCATTTACCTTCAGAAAAGCCGTCAAGTCCAGATTTTTGAGGCCCAGGCTTTTTTGGGTCAGATAAAGCAAATAGGCTTCACGGGGAACCAACTCTTGGCGCCGCTGCGCCTCAATTAAGTAAGCAACCTGGCGCGGCGCCGAGGCCGCACCCAGTGTCGCCCAATCCGCTTGAGCCAACGCGAAGCCGTTGTACTGGTACTCTGCAGTGATTGATAACTTGCTGGCGGTTGTGTATGACAAACCTCCCACGAAACGATTTCGCGTTGTGGTCGCACTGGGTTGTGCCAACACACGGCTCAACAAGTCGGGCTCACTGCCATTAGACCATTCCAGGTGAGCGGTGGCCGCATCAGACACCAGCGCGGTAAGGCTCGCCCCAAGGGTTGGCGAAAGGCCCACTTCTTTGTACGCCAAAATCTGCGCGCTGACGCTTTGTGAGAACTGGGTGCCCAACGCAATCAAGGCACGATCCCGGTTGTTGGTAGACCCCAGATCCAGACTCCAGCCATCCGCACTGGGTTGATCCGCCAGCTTGGGCGAGTAGGCGATGGAGAACGATCCGCCGACCCACAGGCGCTGCGCTCTGAGCATGACACTGCCGAGCCGGTTTTCGCGCAGGGCAAAAGGGTTGGCCGATGTCAACGCGCGAACACTGCCATCGCGGAAAAAATCTGTCGGGTTGTAGCCGTAGCCAGGGCCATAGCGCAGGTTGATCCGCCCAAACTCAACGACAGTCCTGCCTGCCTCGGGTTGCCAGGTCACATAAGCTTCGCGCAGGCTGTTGATGGCCGCATCCGTACCCGCATCTTTGGGGTCGAAATAATCAAGCCGATTGGACATGGTGGCACGCAGGCCCGGTGCAAGGCGAGCCGTGTGGGAGAAATCCAGCGAGAAGCGACCAAGATCACGATTTCCCGACACGTAGCGCTGCGTGGCAGTTCCCACCGCGCCTTCGACGAAAAACTTAGTGTCGCTCGCTGCTTTCGGAGTAACGACCGGAGCGCTTTCAAGGGACAGCGCGTCCAGCTCGGTTGTTTGCGCGGATGCCGCAGGTGCTTGAACCAGCGCAGCCACGATCAGGCAGATGGGGGAAATTTGAGTGAGAAAAGGCATGAGCTACTCCGGTTGGAAACGCGGTAAATAGTCTCGCTGAAGCCAGGTGTCAGGAATCGCGCGAGTCACATAGTCTGAGAAACGCATCAGCGTAACGGACTGCGGGTTCAAACCATCAATGATGACCGATTCGGTGGGTCGATCAGTACCCAGTTGAGGTTGGAAGCGGCGGTAATAGACCGTTTTCAGCAAACGTGATGATTCCGCGAAGAAGCGCCCCTTGATGGGTCGATTGTTGTCGGTGTCAACCCACAGCTCGATGGTGGCATACGTGACCTCGGCCGTGCGGGCTGTCAGCCCCAGCTTGTGGGCTTTTCGGGTTTTTCGTTCACCGTCCTGAACGTCCTCCGTCGCTACCAGAGTTGCCTTGTAGTCTTTGGCCAAATTGACGGTTGCCACATCGCCATTGGAGGCTTGCCCCAGCAGCCGCTGCTGCGGCGACAAACGCACGCTGGCCTTGGAGGTTGGATCGTAAAACCACATGTCATTGCCATTCTTGAGGATCAGCTTGCCCGCGTCCCGCGCCGGCATTGAAAAACGCATCAAACTCGCAAACTGACCGCCCTGCTGCTCGGTGCGGGAATAACTGGTCAGCGTGCTGGTGTCGATTTGCTGCCCCGCCTGAAACTCAGTCAAGGTCACTGTCACACTGAAGGCCCTGCCAGGGTTGCGGATGGCATCACTGGCAGCCAGAATCTCATCGGCGCTAAGCGCTGCCCAAGTCAGCGCGGGTGCGGCGATCACCAACAGCAATAAAACTTTTAAAGGCCTCAGCATCTAGAAACTCCTTGTTATTGCATTAGACATGGCAATTAGACATGGCGAAGCGCCTCCACGACATCGAGTTTCGCCGCCCGATAAGCAGGCCACCAAGCAGACACTACGGCAATACAGATCAGTCCGATAGTGGTGTTGACGATCATGCTGGTCTCTCCCCACACTGTCAGGATCAAAGGAAGCGGCTCCACACTGCCAGGCGGCAACCAGGTCAACCCCATTTGATTGATGATGCCTGCCAACAGCAGCGCCAGCACCACACCAAACAAGGCACCGCACAGACCGAGCAGAGCGCCTTCGGTGACAAACAGTTGGCGAATGCCGGCCCGGCGCAGCCCAATCGCGCGCAACGTGCCGATCTCAACCGTGCGCTCCACAACAGCGGTGTTCATCGTGTTGCTGACAGTGAACAAAACGATGGCACCAATCAGCACAAAGATGAAGCCGAAGATGGTGTCGAACAACTGGATGCTCTGAACGTAAAAAGGATTCAAGGTGCGGAAGTCCAGCACGGTCAACGGTTGGCTGCCTGAAAATTGGGTCAAGATCGGTGACAGGCGGGCCAGCGCAGCAGGAATTTGGGCCGTATGACGCAACTGGATGGTGATGGAGCTAACCTTTTGAGGAGAGTTGCCATAGATGAGTTTTTGAACCTGGGCCAAGTGCATCATGATGTAAATTTCATCAAATTCCTTGAACCCCTGCTCCTCGGCCTTGATAACTTCCAGGGAAGCCACGTTGGGCGTACCCTTGGCGCTTCCCGCGAGCACTTCGATTCGACGTGGATTGACCACCGCTGCTTTTGACGCGGCCGGAGTTTCCAGCAAACTCAGTTGCGCAATGTCGTCAGGTATCGCCTTGCCATCCACTTTGGTTTCAACTTGCGGTTTGGCGCAGCGCGCAATCTTCAATGCCTCGCACAGTTGAAGAACCCGGGCGACACCCGTTCCGACAATGGCGGTGTCGGGTGCGGCACCCTCCAGAGGAAATGGTGGCGGGGTGTTGCCCATTTTGAATTCGTCCCAGCGGCGCATGCGGCTGATGTCTTCGGCGATGAAGCCGTTACCGATAATCGTACGGGACACCCCGGCCGCGTAATTGCCGGCGATTCCCCCAAACTGCGAGGTAGGTGTCGCCACCAAAACCATTTTTTTCAGCACCTCATCGCTTTGGATCGCAGCAAGAATTTTGGGGTAGTCGGCAATGCCATAGGCGTTTGGATTGCCGCTGCCATAGTCATAAAAATCCCGGTGCTGTATTTGCATGTGGCCGCCGCTTTGGACGTATGCGGTCAGCATGGTGTAGTTGATGTTGGCGCTGTAGCCGCCGAACAAAAGTATTGACGCACAACCAATCGCCATGGCCAGTAACGTCGCCAACGAGCGTCGTCGGTTGCGCAGTAAATTGCGCACGGCCAGATTCAGCGTCATCATCGTGCGGGCCCCTGCCCCTGCCCCTGCCCTTTACGCCGCACGCCTTGAATCAGCCCATCTTTGAGAAAAATCGTGTCATCCGCCGCTTTGATGACTTCCGGGTCATGCGACGAGAAAATGAATGAGATGTCATAGCGGTCCACCATTTTGCGCATCAAAGCCAAAATAGCGGTGCCGGTCTGGCTGTCCAAATTGGCGGTGGGCTCATCGGCAATCACCAGTTTGGGCTTGCGGGCCAAAGCGCGGGCAATCGCAACGCGCTGGCGTTGACCCCCTGAAAGCTGACCTGGTAGATTTTTTCCTTTGTCGCCCAAGCCCACTGCCTCCAGCAATTTGGGCACCCGATCGCCGCGCGTTTTTGCCGATGCTCCCGCCAGCAGCAAAGGATACTCAATGTTTTCATACGCGCTCAAAACCGGCAGCAGGTTGAAATTCTGAAAGATAAAACCAATATTTTTAGCCCGAAAGTCTGACAGCGCATCGTCGTTGAGCTCGGCCACTTTGCACTCGGACACGATAATTTCGCCCTTATCAGGCCGGTCAATGCAGCCGATCATATTGAGGATCGTCGTTTTGCCACTGCCGGACGGTCCCAGCAGAACCGTAAAACACGCCTGGCGAACCAAAATGTCAACGCCCTTGATCACCGGTACATCAATCTGGTCAAGGTGATAAGTTTTCTCGACCTTGGTGAGCACGGCAACGGCGCGGTGTGCAACCGATTTTTCTGCTGACCTGTCTGAACTTCGCTCTGCCACCTGCTCTGTCATGCCTCGTCCCTGTTAATTCTGATACCAGCTTGACCTGCTGCGTTTGCGCGCGCGGATTCCCCGTCAAACGTCACTAATTATTACAGCAACTGGCGCGCTCAGGGCCCCAGAATAAAGCGGTTTGATCGGCGCGCAGGCGACAACCGCCCGACATCAGGCCCGATAGCAAGCCCGACGCATGTCACGTTCACTTGGTGAGAAGGTTGGCCCCCATGCGTGCAGCAAACCGCAGCTTGGTGCGATCCCAGGGCGTGAACCGGCGAATTTGCAGCAGGTCGTCTCCATGGGCCGAGCTTCCCCAGCGGGTGCTGACCGCTGCGTCAAAGCCCAACTCACGAACCACGTCCACGCTTTGGGCGGTGTAGTCTTCTTCTGGCTTGCCGTTGGGGTAGGCAAACAGGCCGACACGATCATTCAGCAGCCTTTCAAGCGTTGCCTTGCTGCGTTGAATTTCAAGATACGCTTCGTCGCGCGTCAGCCGCGCAAGAATCGGGTGATTGACCGTATGAGCACCAATCTGCATGCCAGCCCCGTGCATTTTTTTGATCTCGTCCGAAGTCATCATCAAATCATTGGGCGGTTGAACCTGGGCCTGCGCAGCAATGGCGCGGGTCATGGTGACCCGATCTTCAACACTGAGGTATTTGATTTGCCCAATCAGCGCCGCGATTGCAGCCTGCTTTTCTGCCATTGTTGCCACACCGTGCGAACCCAGACCGAGCGAATCAAGCGCGAGTTTTTGAAGCGTGCAGG
>JANOTE010000413.1:0-2692 GCA_031416195.1 Rhodoferax sp. | reverse complement strand
CCGACCACATCCTAGCCGACCCCAACTACGTGGCGCGTATTCCTGACGGGCTCGCTGCGGTTGACGCAGCGCCGATCATCTGCGCCGGGGTCACCACGTACAAAGGCATCAAAGAGTGCAACACCAAGCCCGGCGACTGGTTGGTGGTGTCGGGTGCCGGTGGCTTGGGCCACCTGGCAATTCAATACGCCAAGGCGATGGGCCTGCACGTGTGTGCGGTCGACATTGACGAGGGCAAGCTCGCGCACGCACGGTTGATGGGGGCCGATACGGTGGTCAATGCCAAGCATGACGATGCCGTTGAGGCAGTAAAAAAAGCGACCAGCGGCGGCGCGCACGGGGTGCTGATCACGGCACCCTCTCTCACAGCGTTCAAGCAAGGCGTGGCCATGACCCGCAAGTGCGGAACGTGCGTTTTGGCGGGGCTGCCACCAGGAGAATTTCCATTTCCGCTGTTCGACGTGGTGCTCAATTGCATCACCGTGCGCGGCTCACTAGTCGGCACGCGCCAAGACATGGCGGAGGCATTGGCATTCGCTGCCGAGGGCAAGGGTCACGGCAGATATTGAATTGCAACCGTTGTCCGCTGTGAACGACGTGCTCAACCGACTTGAGCGTGGCGACGTGGCGGCGCGGGTGGTACTGGATTTTGCTACTTCCTGATTTTTTTCACCGCTTTAACCAACGGAAAACGTATTGAAAAATCTAAAGGCCGCTAAGTGATCGTGGGATTTGACGCAGCGTTGCAGCTTCACGAAATCGATACCAAAAACAAGGCAAGCCATGTCCGTCCATAACAGGGATTCGCCTGAGCGCTTTGAACCCGCATCGGTGGTGATGGCGCATGCCCTGAGCGCGCGCGATCTTGCCGACCAGCTCAACGTGCAGCCGACCACCGGGTTGGCTGCAGGCGCGGCGTTACAGCGAAAGAATCAGTTCGGGCCCAACCAATTACCCAGTCCGCCCCAGCGCCAAGCTTGGCAAGTATTTGCGGCCCAGTTCAAAAGCATTTTGATTCTGATTCTGGCGGGTGCATCGGGCCTGTCAGCGCTTATCGGCAACGTTAAAGATGCTCTTGTGATTTTGGCGGTGATGCTGATTAACGCGACCGTGGGGTTCTACCAAGAGTGGCGTGCAGAGCAGAGCCTCGCGGCACTGAAAGAGATGTTGCCACAGCGAGCACGAGTGCGGCGTGAGAGCGAAAAGCTAGACATTGCCGCTGCCGACCTAGTGCCCGGCGATGTAGTTCTGTTGGAGGCGGGTGATTCAGTACCCGCCGATGGACGGCTGTGGTTCGCCGTCGGGCTTGAGGTGGACGAATCTGCGCTTACAGGGGAGTCGCAACCCTCAGCAAAGCAGACCGACAATTTGCATGCGGTCGAAACCGTGCTGGCAGACCGCAGCAACATGGTTTACATGAACACCCTGGTCACCCGTGGGCGCGCTGAAATCATCATCACCAGCACCGGCGTGCGCACCGAGATGGGCAGGCTGTCGCTCAAGCTTGCGGCCACCACCGAGGTGCCCACGCCGCTGCAAGTTCAGCTTGACGGGCTGGGCAAACGGCTAGGCACCATTGCGCTCGCACTGGTGGGCTTGCTGGCGTTGATCGAGTTCATTCGTGGCACAGCGCTCGCTCATATTGCAATCGATGCGATTGCGCTCGGCGTGGCGGCGATGCCCGAGGGCCTGCCGGTGGTGGTAACGGTCACGCTGGCTCTCGGGATGCGCAACATGGCCCGCCAGCACGCCATTGTCAAACGTCTGGCAAGCGTCGAAACACTCGGCTGCACCACCGTGATCTGCTCGGATAAAACCGGCACCTTAACGCTTAACCAGATGACGGTATGTGAATTTTGGTACCAAGGCCAGCACTTTGCCGTGACCGGTGAAGGTTATGGATTGAGCGGTGAGATACGCGCTGCGATGGACACTGCCACTGCAATCGCTACCGCAGTGCTCCCTAATCTGGAGCCGCTGATGACGGTGATCGTGAGCTGTAATGACAGCCACATCGCGGCTGGCAAGGCCATCGGCGACCCGATGGAGGCAGCACTATTGGTGCTTGCGCACAAAGGCGCGACACACGGCTCGACCGCACAGCCATTGCTCCGCAGCGCTGAAATTCCGTTTGATTCAGCGCACAAATTCATGGCGACGTTTCATCCTGATGCCGCGCAGGCTCAGGTGCAGATATTCATCAAGGGGGCACCCGACGTACTGCTTGAACGTTGCAACCAAGCGCTGGGCGGTAACGGGCCACACGCCTTAACTGCGGCAACACGGCAGCAGATCAATGCGCAATACCAAGCGTTGGGTGAAAAAGGCTTGCGTGGTTTGCTGGTCGCATCGCGAAGCATCAACGCCAGCGACTTCGACCCTGCGGCCGATCTGATGGTTTGGATGGGTGAGCTGACCGTCGTTGGTTTGGTGGGGCTGATGGATCCGCCGCGCAGCGAGGCGAGGATCGCCATTGCCCAATGTGCGCAAGCGGGGATTGAGGTGAAAATGATCACCGGCGATCATCAGATGACAGCCCTCGCCATCGCGCGGGACTTGGGCCTCAAAGGCCAAGCGATGACCGGGGCTGAGCTTGATCGTATCAAGCCCGCCGAGCTGCCTGCGGTCATCAAAGACGTGTCGGTATTCGCCCGCGTCACGCCCAGTCACAAGGTGGCCATCGTGCGCGCGC
>JANOTE010000412.1:0-1577 GCA_031416195.1 Rhodoferax sp. | reverse complement strand
GAGGTGGCTTTCGACGATGTGCGTGAGCATCTTGCTGCGCGTGAAGGTGCCAAGACGGAACCATGGCAGGACGCGGTTGAGTTGGAGGACGTGCACATGAGCCGCTACCAGCGCCTGGATGTCTTGCGCCGAACACAGCGTGCCGAGCCAGACGCCCAGCGCCAAGGCCACGTTGTGGCTGGCCCTGATGTTGTACTGACGGGTCAATTCCGCGTAACGCAGCCCAGTGCGTTCACGCACCTCGTGGCGCGCGGCATCGGTCGGCACCGGGCATTCGGTTTCGGTATGCTTTTGTTGCGACCGGCGGTTTGACGCGACATGCTCAAGGGCCGACTTGGGCTGGAGAAAGCGCGCATTCCGCATGCAGACCGTCATGGCTTGCTGTGGCTTTCACGCGGCGAGTTGTGCGTGGTCGATGGGTGCCTGCACTTTTCGCGTGGCAACGACAGTCTCAGACCATCACTGGATCAGGTGCCGCATCAAGCGGTGTCGATGATCCTGCTGGGGCCGGGCAGTAGTGTTACGCACGACGCGTTGCGGTTGCTTGCCCGTCACGGCACGCTGTTGGCGGCTGTAGGCGAAGACGGCGTGCGCTGCTATACGGCGCCACCGCTGCTGCCCGATCGCTCGGACGTAGCTCGTCGTCAAGCGGAGCTGTGGGGCAACCCGCGGCGTCGCATCAGCGTGGCGCGGCACATGTATGCGCTGCGCCTGGGCGAAGTGCTGCCTCACCGCGACCTTGACACCCTGCGCGGGATCGAAGGCTCGCGCGTCAAGAATTTCTACCGGTTGATGGCGGAGAAGCACGGCATCCAGTGGAAGGGCAGGCACTACGACCGCGCGGATCCAGAGGCCACGGACTTGCCGAACCAGGCCATCAACCACGCGGCAACTGCCGTTCAGGCAGCAGCAGCGATTGCGGTGCAGTCGCTGGCGGCATTGCCGCCGCTGGGTTTCATTCACGAGGACTCTGGGCAATCGTTCGTGCTCGATGTGGCCGATCTGTTCCGCGACACCGTGACATTGCAGATTGCGTTCACTGCAGCCAAACGCGTTGAGACGACCGACGACACTGTTGACCGCATCGTGCGCCGCGAGGCTGCCACGGTCTTCAGGAAGCAGCAGGTCATCGGCGCGATGATTGACAAGATCAAACAGGTCCTGCGAATGGATGAGGTGGGCGATGGCGCTGGTGATGATCGCGACGCGTGACGTTGCCGACCGCTTTCACGGCTTTTTGGCATCGGTGATGCTGGAGGTGTCGCCGAACGTATTTGTGTCGCCGCGCATGAGCCCCGGCGTTCGGGAGCGTGTATGGCGTGTCATGTGCGATTGGCACGGGCACGAGTCGCGCGGCAGTCTGGTAATGGTTTGGCGCGACCTCAACGCCACCGGCGGCGTCGGAGTTGCGAATCTCGGCACGCCGCCGCGTGAGTTGGTGGAAGCCGATGGCATGTGGCTTGTTCGCCGCAGCAAGTCCCCCGAAGCTCTTTAAAATCTCGCACGCATTCTGATGTTTAGTCTTGCGCGACAGGGAGTTGCGTGAGAGAGGTTGCCCCGCGCGAGCGGGGATAGGC
>JANOTE010000411.1:0-2872 GCA_031416195.1 Rhodoferax sp. | reverse complement strand
GGTTCACGCCCACGCCCGAAAACGCAAACTCCGACATGTTGGTGCGGCCAATCACCACTCCGCCCGCTGCCTTCAGTCTGGCAACCGCTGGGCAATCCTGTGATGCTTTGGGCGCTTGGGCAAATATTGTGGAGCCCGCAGCGGTGGTTTGCCCGGCCACATCGAACAGGTCTTTGACCGATACCGCCAAGCCCTGCAAAACTGATCCGGACAGATGCGTGATCTTAGTACGCGCGTCGTCAAACATAGTTTTCAGAAATACACGCTCGCACGCAGACGACTGGGCTACGGCGATGGCGCGTTCGAGCTCCATCTGGGCAGATGATTGACCTGTCTTCAGGCTGTTCAAAGTGGTGTGAAGGTCAGGTAGGTGCATGCTATAATCCTAAGGCTTTGCTAAGTGCTAGCCACGTAAAGTTGTGGTGCTTGCGAAGTAATCGCAAACCAGTCTCATCAAGGTGTTGCGGCTTTGGCAGATGATGCAGTCATTTTTAACCAGACTCATTCATCAACCGCTCAGGCCATCAATAGCGGACTGGATTTTAGACCCAACCTTTGGAGTTAAAAGTTATGTCAGTCACCATGCGCGAAATGCTGGAAGCCGGTGTCCATTTTGGCCATCAAACCCGTTTCTGGAACCCCAAGATGGCGCCATTCATCTTCGGCCATCGCAACAAAATTCACATCATCAACCTGGAAAAATCGCTGCCGATGTTTCAGGAGGCTTCCAAGTTTGTGAAGCAGCTTACCGCCCGCCGTGGCACCGTGTTGATGGTCGGCACCAAACGCCAGGCGCGCGAAACGATCGCCATGGAAGCGCAGCGCGCTGGCGTGCCGTATGTTGACCAGCGTTGGCTCGGCGGCATGTTGACCAACTTCAAAACGGTCAAAACCTCGATCAAGCGCTTGAAAGAAATGAAAGTTCAGCAAGAAGCCGGACTTGACGCGATGAGCAAAAAAGAGCAACTTATGTTCGCCCGTGAAATCGCCAAGCTCGAAAAAGACATTGGCGGCATCCAAGACATGAATGCCCTGCCAGACGCTATTTTCGTGATCGACGTGGGCTTTCACAAAATCGCGGTGCTTGAGGCCAAGAAGCTCGGCATTCCCTTGATCGGCGTAGTTGACTCGAATCACTCGCCTGAAGGCATTGATTACGTCATCCCAGGCAACGACGACTCGTCCAAGGCCGTCACGCTGTACGCCCGTGGCATCGCCGATGCGATTTTGGAAGGCCGCGCCAACGCGGTGGATGATGTGGTCAAAGCGGTTGCGGCGGAAACCACTGACGAATTTGTCGAGGTCAGCGAGGCTACTGCCTGAAGCAACTCCCCAACTGAAAAAGGGGCTCGTTGCCCCTTTTTTTATCGTTCGAAATTCACCGAAACCCCGTCTCAAAAGCTCTAAGGAAATAACAAAATGGCTGCAATTACCGCAAGCATGGTCGCCGAACTTCGCGGCAAGACCGACGCTCCCATGATGGAGTGCAAACGCGCCCTGACCGAAGCCGATGGCGACCTCGTTCGCGCAGAAGAAATCCTGCGCGTCAAGCTCGGCAGCAAAGCCGGCAAAGCTGCCAGCCGCATTACTGCAGAAGGTGTTGTGACCAGCGCCATGGAAGGCGGCGTTGGCGCACTGCTTGAAGTGAATTGCGAGACCGATTTCGTCACCAAAAACGACAGCTTCCTGGCCATGGCCAATGCCGCTGCCGGGCTGATTGCCAAGCACAATCCGGCAGATGGTGTAGCGCTGGGCGCGCTGGCATACACGCAAGACGGCTTTGGCCCTACGCTGGAGGATGTGCGCAAGGGCTTGATCGGCAAGATCGGCGAGAACATGAGCTTTCGGCGCTTCAAGCGTTTTGGCGATGGCTCGAAATTGGCCTCATATCTCCACGGCACGCGCATTGGCGTGGTGGTCGAGTTTGAGGGCGACGAAGCTGCCGCGAAAGACGTTGCCATGCACGTCGCAGCCATGAAACCGGTGGCCCTCTCCAGCGCTGATGTGCCCGCCGAGTTGGTGGCGCGCGAGCGCTCGGTCGCGGTTGCCAAGGCGGCTGAAGACGCGGCTGTCGCGACAGCTTCCGGCAAACCGGTTCAGTCTGCTGAGATCGTCACGAAGCGTGTTGAAGGCGGCGTGCAGAAGTTTCTCAAGGAGGTGTCGCTGTTCAATCAGGCGTTTGTCAAAAATGACAAACTGACGGTCGAGCAAATGCTCAAAGCCGCCAACACCACCCTTAAGTCATTCACTTTGTTTGTGGTGGGTGAAGGCATCGAGAAAAAGGTTGACGATTTCGCAGCAGAAGTCGCGGCAACAGTTGCGGCTGCCGCCAAACCGACAACCTGATACCCAGGTACTTTTTCCCCGTTCACCCATCCAACAGGAGTCCTCAATGCCCGCAGCCAAGCCAGCCTACAAGCGAATTTTGCTCAAGCTGTCCGGTGAGGCCTTGATGGGCGACGATCAGTTCGGCATCAACCGTGACACCATCGTCCGAATGGTCGACGAGGTGGCCGAGGTCACCCGGCTCGGGGTCGAAGTGGCGGTGGTGATCGGCGGGGGCAACATATTTCGTGGCGTGGCGGGCGGCTCGGTCGGCATGGATCGCGCCACCGCCGACTACATGGGGATGCTGGCCACCGTGATGAACGCTTTGGCACTGGGTGACACCATGAACAAGGCCGGTTTGATCGCACGTGTGATGTCAGCAATCGCCATCGAACAGGTGGTTGAGCCTTATGTCCGGCCCAAGGCCTTGCAATACCTTGAAGAAGGCAAAGTGGTAATTTTTGCAGCAGGTACCGGAAACCCCTTTTTCACCACCGACACAGCGGCGGCGCTGCGTGGGGCCGAAATTGGCGCGCAGATCGTG
>JANOTE010000410.1:0-3002 GCA_031416195.1 Rhodoferax sp. | reverse complement strand
ATGCTGGCGTTTTTGAGCGAAAACGTGGGAGACCACTTTCGTGCCGCCGTCGCCAACGTGCTGCAACAAGGCACCAACGACGGCAAACAGGAAATTGAGCAGGCCATCTTTGCCGATGAGCTGTCCACCGAGTCTCTTGGCAGCGCGCACGAGCTGATGGGCCGCCAATGGCGCACGATGCTCGCGCAGGTGGTGCCCGAGCTGGAAAAGCTGATTGAAGCTGATAAAGATGCTGGCCGCGCGCAAGATCAGAGCTTGCGCATCGGCCTGTACACCTGGTCTGAACCGACGCAGAAAGCTGTGGTCTCACTAACACCACGCAGAAGCCAGATCTCCCAACCCGATCTTTTAACCACACGTAAGGAGTCATCATGACGAAAACTCTCACTAGCCCTTCGACTCAAGCTGGCATCAACCGCCGGGTGGGGTTGCTCTCTATTTTGGGCGGTGCCATGACATTGGCGGGCTGCGGTGGTGGTGGCGCTGGCGATAAAGGTCAGGTCGCGGGGGTGAGCAGTGGTGGCACTGGCGCCGCTGCCGTCGCACAGGGCAGCATCACCGGCTTTGGCTCGATCGTCCTCAACAGTAATGGCATTCGCATTGATGACTCCCAAGCCAGCGTGCGGGACGATGATGGCAATGATCTGCGTGGCAAGCTCAAGCTGGGCATGGCGGTAACGGTGACCGGCATGACCCTGTTCGGCGCGGGCGCATCCGCTTCCACTATTTTGGTCGGCGGTGAGTTGGTCGGCAGGGTGGCAGGAGCGCCAAACGCCAGCGCCAAAACCTTCGTCGTGCTGGGGCAAACCGTCAAAGTAACCGGCAGCACCGTGTTTGATCTGTCATTGCCTAACGGCATTGCGTCGCTGGCCAATGACACGGTGGTTGAAGTGCATGGCTTCTACGACCCGGCGACCAACAGCGTGACCGCCAGCTACGTCGAGCGCAAAAACAGCCCGTCGTTGTTCCGCATCGAAGGCTTGGTGAGCAATGTGGATCTGGTTGCCAGGAAGTTCAACATCGGCAGTACCCGCATCAACTACGCCGCTGCCAGCGATGTGCGGGTTACCCCTGTGAACGGCGCGTTGATTCGGGTGCGATTGATTGCGGTGCTGCCACCGGCTGGCGTGCCTCTGGAATGGACGGCCACCCGTGTGCGCCCACCCGAGAGTTTGGGTGACAGCGTCAGCAACAATGGCCAAAGCAGCAGCAAGGCGGAGATTGAAGGCAACATCACCGCCTTCACCTCAGCGACACGGTTCACTGTGAACGGCACGCTGGTGGATGCCACTGCCGCCCAGTTTCCGAAAGGCACCGCCGGGTTGGCATTGGGCGTGCGGGTGGAGGTCAAGGGCCAACTGAGCGCGGGCGTTTTGATCGCCGAGCGCGTCAAGATTGAAAACAGCAACGATCTAGACGAACGCGAGTTTGAGTTGAACGGCAGCGTCTCCAACGTCACGGCCAGCTCGTTCGACCTGCGTGGCGTGAAGGTGAACTACAGCGCCAGCACTGAGTTCCGCAAAGGCACGGTAGCCAACCTGGTCAACGGTGCCAAGGTGGAAGTCAAGGGCGTTGCCGCCAGCTCGGCAAGCAGCAGCACGGGTTTGAATGCGACGCGTATTTCGTTTGAGTAGGTGACGTTTTACGAAAAGTGCAAGCCCCCAATGCGCAGCCAAGGGCGATACCACGCTGCCTTGGCCAAACTATTGATCAGCCTCTTGTGCTTTCGGGGGAGTCCATTTATGGGAGGGGAGTAGGTCGCATTCATACTGCCATTGACGCGAGCCAGGCCTCAATCAGATAGTTTGTATATGCCCTTGCCTCATCAATCGACATCGGATTTTTCGGCGGTTGATCCTGTTCTTTGCCGTGCCGAGCAGCGTCTCCAGCCACGGTTACTGAATTCGCAGAGTGTTTGAAGCGCTTGAGGTCTTGTGACGATCCCCATCCTCGCGTCTTCAGCGAATGTTCGCCGCCGATGTCGGCCTCGATAACTTCGTATATGCGGTACAGGTTTACCCAGGAGTGGGCATCGGGTGCCGAAAGCAGCCGCATCGCCTTTGCAAGCTCCGGTTTACTGAATGCAAGCTTGAATAACGCGGTTGTACGAGGTGCTGGTGGTGGCATAAAAACGACGTTTCCTTGGCTATCTGTCACGGTCGTACCTAACACCCCACATTCAGCACGCATTTGTGCACCCTCACTAAGCTGAACAAATATGTCTCGACCACCTGCTTCGTTGGTTCGGTAGACGGCTCCGGAGCGAAGCAACTCCATCGACTCTCTAACCAGTTTGAATATGCCTGAGAGGATCAAGAAGTGTTCGTCAGCGATCTTCAACACCTCTTCGGAAGTTCTGCATGGCGAGAACGCCTTTGACTCATAAACGAACCCATGCGACTGCTCATCGTGTTGTACAAGCGACGATTCCAAAGTGAAGTGCTCAGTCAAGTGCTCAAGGTCACGTTGAGAGCCTTGAATCTGAACGAACCAGGAACTTAAGCGTGTGCTCATGCGAGGCTAACGAATAGTGCCTATCAGCCGTTGCGGGATACCCGCCAAGGTACGCGACCTCAAACGCAGCCGATAAACCTTGTTGGACTGAGCCACCGCCCGGGCTACGGGCGGGCTGGACATAGTGGGGTTTGTAAGATGCATGCGCGGATTCAACGGCAAATTATGACGGGGGATTTGGCGTGTGCGTAGGCTAGCTGGCGACAGCCCGGCGAAATTGGGGTCTGAGCACAAGTTTTCTCGGCCTGTGGCCGGCCCTGCGGGTGCTTTGCAGAAAATTGTGACCCGACCCCAAATTCGCCTACCGTGCTTGAGTTCCGTAAAAACAATAGCTGTCTATGCAATATGTACGAGAGCTAGAGTACTATTTCATTCATAAAATCGATAAAACAGCATCAAATCCGTAAAAAATTAACTCAGGAGTTAATTTACATCGGAATTCACGCTAGTTGACAAAAACTGGTTGAAGCCTAAACTAAACGCCATGA
>JANOTE010000409.1:0-2057 GCA_031416195.1 Rhodoferax sp. | reverse complement strand
GTGCTGCGATAGTCAGCGGTTTTTTCAACTGTGTCGGTCATGGTGTGTATTAAAGGATTTGCATGCGGGGCCACGGCCAGGATCGCTGCAGTGGCAGTTCAGGCGGGCGGATAAGTTGACGCGGGGCTAAGAGCGTCGTCTGGCAGGCCCCGTCAAATTCGCGTGGCCGGGGGATGCGCATCAAACCAGGAGCGCGCGTCATCGCAGTCTTGGTTGATGCCTTTTGTGAGGGCATCCAGACCGTCGTATTTCAATTCGTCGTGTAGTTTGTGCAGCAGTTCCACGCGAACGATTTTACCGTATGCCTCTTCGTCGCCCAGCGCCGTGGGCCAGTCCAGACAATGCGTTTCCAGCAGCACGCGGCCGCCGTTGACATCATCCGGGTCAATCGACGGGCGCACGCCCAAATTGGCCACGCCGCGCAACGGCTGCTCGGCCAAGCCATGCACCAGCACCGCAAAAATGCCGCTGGCCGCAGGCTTCCAGTGCGAGAAGCGCTGATTGAGCGTGCGAAAACCCAGCGTGCGTCCGAGCTTTCGACCATGCACCACATGCCCCGAGATGCGGTAGGGCCGGCCCAGCAGGCGGGCTGCATCCGCCATACGGCCTTGCGACAGCGCAGTGCGCACGGCCGAGCTGGACACCCGCTCGTTATGAACTTCATAGCTGTTCATGCGCGCCACGTCAAAGCCCTGCACGTCGCCCGCCGCGTCCAGCATCGCGTAGTCGCCCGCGCGCTTGGCACCGAAGCGAAAATCATCGCCCACCAAAACGTATTGGGCACCCAGGCCGTTGATCAACACATCGTCAATAAAGGCCTGCGGTGATTTGGCCGCCAATGCAGCGTTGAAGGGCAGCACCACCGCTTGATCGATGCCGCAGGTCGATAAATCCAACAGCTTGTCGCGCAGCGTGCCAATGCGCGCGGGGGCCAGTTCAGGCCTGTGCGCCGATTGCGCAAAGTAGTCACGCGGATGCGGCTCAAACGTCAGCACGCAGCTTTGCAGGCCGCGCTGGTGCGCCTCTGCGCACAACAAGGCCAGCATCGCCTGGTGGCCGCGGTGTACGCCATCAAAGTTGCCAATCGTCAACGCACACGCCGCAGCGATGCCGGGGTGGCGAAAGCCCCGAAAAACTCTCATGCGATTCCTTGCAGCAGGGGGTTCATGTCGGATTATGGTTTTGATAGCTAAAGGCCGATTTTCAGAAAGCCCTGAGAACTTAATTGTCACAAAAACAGGGTATATTGTGTCTCAGCAGCAAAGCAGGTGTACCCGTTTTGCCGTAACGTGACAAATACATCCCAGTCAACTTGAATTGGAGGCGTGTTTTGAAGGTATTGAAGCTGTCAGCGCAAGGGTTGCCCCAATCGTGGATTTCGCTCGAACAGGCGGTGATTCACTACGCCGCCGAGGAAGTGCGTTGGGAGTCTGGCGGCGAAGTCGCGGTGTTTCACGGCGGGCACAACGCCATGACTGGCCGACAGTCGATCATCACCGTCAACAGCATCATCGGCACCAAGGGCGTGCCCGCCATCAACCCGTTCAACCTGCGCCCGGGCCTGACCAACAGCAAGCTTTTTGTGCGCGACCGCAACGTCTGCGCTTACTGCGGCAACCATTTTGACGAAGAAGACTTGACGCGAGAGCACATCATCCCGTTCGCGCAAAACGGCGTGGACAAATGGATGAACGTCGTCACCGCCTGCCGCCCCTGCAACCACCGCAAGAGCCACCGCACCCCCGAGCAGGCCAAAATGCCGCTCCTCTACGCGCCCTACGTACCCAGCCTGTGGGAAGACTTCATCCTGCGCAACCGCCGCATTCTGGCGGATCAGATGGAGTTTTTGATGGCCCACGTGCCCAAGTCGTCGCGGTTGCTGATTTGACGATTTTGGGTGGGAAAAATTAACCTGCGGGTTAGTTTTTAGGTCAAATTGCTGTTTTAGGCTGTTTTTGTGAATTAAATAGGCCTCTAGCTCGCGTATTACATGCATAGATAGATATTTTAATTGTAGCAATAGATTGCCAGATTGACGGCAAAGATCCTACAGTCCA
>JANOTE010000408.1:0-2689 GCA_031416195.1 Rhodoferax sp. | reverse complement strand
CATCCACCATCGCACCAATCGCAATGGCAATGCCGCCCAGCGACATGATGTTGGCATTGACCCCTTGATAATGCATGACGATGAACGCTGCCAAAATGCCCAAGGGCAGGGACACGATGGCAACCAAGGCCGAACGCAGGTGAAACAGGAAGATGAAGCAGACGACCGCCACCACGGCGAACTCTTCCAGCAACTTGTAGCCCAGGTTTTCCACCGCCCGCTCGATCAGGCCGGAGCGGTCATACACCGGAACGATTTCCACGCCCTTGGGCAAACTGGATTGGAGCGATTTGAGCTTGGCCTTGACGGCGGCAATCGTCTCCAGCGCGTTTTTGCCAGAGCGCATCACGATCACGCCGCCAGTTGCTTCCCCTTCGCCATCTAGCTCACCGATGCCCCGCCGCATTTCAGGCCCAACTTGAATCCGTGCCACATCGCCCAGCCGAACTGACACGCCCGCTTTGGTGGTCATCAGCGGCAATTTGCGAAAGTCGTCGAGTGATTGCAGGTAGCCGTTGGCGCGCACCATGTATTCGGCCTCGCCTAGTTCCAGCACGGATCCGCCGGCCTCCTGGTTGCCCTTTTGAACAGCTTCGAGTACTTTACTGTGCGGGATGCCATAGGCTGCCAGCTTGTCCGGCTGCAGCATGATCTGGTATTGGCGAACCATGCCCCCCACACTAGCCACCTCAGCTACATTGGGTACAGTTTTAAGCTCGTATTTGAGAAACCAATCCTGAAAAGCACGCAGTTGCCCTGAATCCATCTGTCCGCTGCGGTCAACCAGCGCATACTGGTAAATCCAGCCTACGCCTGTCGCATCTGGCCCGAGTGACGCTTTGGCGGCGGCGGGTAAGCGCGACTGGACTTGATTCAGATACTCCAGCACACGCGAGCGCGCCCAGTACAAATCAGTACCGTCTTCGAATATCACGTAGACAAATGAGTCACCAAAGAATGAATAGCCCCGCACGGTTTTGGCACCGGGTACCGACAGCATCGTTGTTGTCAGCGGGTAGGTAACTTGGTTCTCAACAATGCGCGGCGCTTGGCCAGGGTAGGTGGTGCGAATGATGACCTGCACATCGGACAAATCAGGCAGCGCATCCAATGGCGTGCGCATGACTGAATAGATACCCCACGCGCTGACCATCAGCGTAGCCAGCAGCACCAAAAATCGGTTGCCAATGGACCAGCGAATCACGCGGGCGATCATGGCCCGCTCCGGGCTGGTTTGGTGGCGGCGGTTTTAGGCTCTGAGGCCATGGGATTGATTCGCGTAATTTGCGGTAAGCCTTCGGTATCCATGTAGAACTCAAATGTCACACGGTCTCCCACCGCCAGATTGCGAGGCAAATCTTTAGGCGGCGGTGATTTGAAGTCCATGGTCATCGCCCCCCACTTCAGCGATGGAATGGGGGTGTGGGTCAACGTAATGGCGTCTTTGCCCATTGCGTCTATCCTGGCTTCGCCTTCATGGCGCGCAGCAGTGTTAGCGGCACTTGGTTTGGGTGTATCGTTCAATCGGGCCTCAACGCCTTTGAGGCTGGCTTCGGAGTCGATCAGGAACTGCGAAGACACAACAACTCGCTGACCCGCTTGCAGGCCTCGTTTGATCTCGGTTTGTCCAGCACTTTCGATACCGATTTCGACTTCAACTGGGCGAAATCCGCCTTTATCCTCTGCCAGCATCACCACCACGCGTTTCCCGGTCTGTATCACTGCCTCGGTCGGAATCAGCAGGGCTTTGGTTGCGCGCATGTCCATGAATTGCATGGCTACGAACATGCCTGGCACCAAGGCATTGCCAGGATTCGCCAGCTCCACACGCGCCTTGAGCGTACGGGTGACGGCGTTGACCTCGGGCAATATCGCCTGCACAGTACCGCGCAGGACAGTACCGGGCGCAGCAGCGCTGCTGGCCTGCACTTTGGTGCCGACGCGGATCAGCACGGCCTGGCTTTCTGGCACTTCTGCGTTGGCCCAGATGGTGCCCAGACCATTGATGCGGAACAGGGTGACACCCGGCATCACTGTCATGCCTTCACGCGCCATGAGTTCGGTCACCACGCCGCCAATAGGTGCCACCAGGGTGATGCGCGGCTGGATCCTGCCGCTGCTCTCCACCAGCGCTACTTGGGCATCGTTCATACCGACGAGTCGCATGCGCTGGCGTGCGCCGTCAACCAATGGTGCCATGTCGTCGCCCTGCATGCGTCGCACGAACAAAAACTCCTCCTGCGCAGCAACCCAGTCGGGTACGTACAAATCAGCCAACGGCTGCCCTTTGTTCACCCGGTCAAGTGCCGCGCGTAAATGCAAACGCTCCACGTAGCCCGTCGTACGCACTTGCACGATGGCCTGATCGCGCTCGTTGAAGGCGATGCTGCCCACGGTGGTCACTTGAGGTGACAAGCTTCCTTCGCTTACGGTTGCGGTACGCACGCCGAGGTTCTGCTGAATTCGCGGGCTCACCGTGACCTTGCTGCCATCGCTGTCGCCATCGGCGTACACGGGCACCAGCATCATGTCCATAAAAGGCGATTTGGCGGGTTTGTCGAACTTGTTGCCTGGGACCATGGGGTCGTGGTAGTAAATGACTTTTTTGCCTGTCTCAGGGTCTATGTCACCCGCCTTGAGACCTGAGTTAATGTGGCGGCGCGTAGCTTCCTCGCCTTGGGCGATCGAC
>JANOTE010000407.1:0-2405 GCA_031416195.1 Rhodoferax sp. | reverse complement strand
AATCCATTGCGGCCCGCCATGGGGGCTCGGTATCGTGCGAGAACCGACCGCAAGGCGGTGCCTGCTTTGCCATTCGCCTCCCGTTGCAACCCGTAACAAATTCATCCGCTGGGTAACGCCGTTTTTGTAGGTTTTGCGCCCAATTTGCGCGGTTTATCCACCAATTGGGGGATGACAGCAGGCTGGACGGCAATCTACAGTGTCGTCACTGCTGTCACAGTGCATTGTCGATTCAGGGTTTGCGCAAGTTAAACCAGCGAATCGATCCCGTTTTTGCCGGTAACAAGGGCAACACCGCGTTTCCAACGACGTCCCCCCTGGGGATTTTGACAAAGCCGCCTGGCGTTAAAACCAGGCGGCTTTTTTTTCGTCAGCGCCGACGGATACATCGCTAAATTGATATATAAATAATAGCGTATTGTGCTTTAAATACGGGAGCTATAGGCCTATATTATTGATAATTTGGTCTGGTTGAGCGTTTGTACCGAATTAATTAACCTGAGAGTTAACTAATTGAAGAACTGAACCAACCGCGACATCGTTCAGGCAACGCATGTGGCCTTGCGCTTCACTGAGCGGGCAAACTCGCTCAAAGCATGGCGCGCAGGCCAAGGGCGGCTGATAAGCGCGGTCGTTTTTGAGCCACAGCACTTGCGCTTGATGGCTCAGCGGTGGCGTGTGCAGCGGGCTGCTGGAGCCAAAAATAGCCACCTGCGGCACGCCAAACGCAGCCGCCACGTGCATCAGGCCCGAATCATTGCTGACCACGCTTTTCGCCGCAGAGATGGCCGCAAACGCCTGTGCCAGCGTGGTTTTGCCCGCCAGATTAACGCACTGGCCAGCCCGTTGGGCGTTGACCGGGACAGCAATCTGCTCACACAAATCAGCTTCTTTGGCAGAACCCAGCAGCAGCACGGGCAGCTCAAGCTGCAAGGCCAATTCTGCAAAGTGCGCGGCGGGCCAGCGCTTGGCAGGGCCGTATTCGGCACCGGGCGCAAACACGTGATAGCCGCTTCGGGTCAAGCTCAAAGCGGTCAGCGCTTCACTAACGATAGCTTCTGGAAGGCGCAATTGGGGGCGATCAGTGGCCGTATCCGCATCTCCACTGAGCTGCGAATAAAACGCCACCATCGACGTGCGTTGATTTTTAGGCGGGTTCTTGAGCCGATGCGTCAGCAGCCCCACGCGCGCTTCACCCAGGTAGCCCACGCGCTTTGGGATACTCGCCAAAAACGGCAACAAGGCACTTTTGAGAGAGTTCGGGCAAACGTAGGCAATACCAAACCGCCCCGCCAGCGCCTTGGCCAACGCGCGTCGCGCCATGAATTGCAAACTGCCGCGCGGGAACGGCAATTCGATGACTTCGTCTACCTGTGGCATCGCGCGGTAAACCGGTGCCACCCACGGCAAAGCCCCAACCGTCAACCGCTCACCCCGTGCCTGCAGGCGGCGCAACAGCGGCTCGGTCATGACCGCGTCGCCGATCCACTGCGGCGCGATGATGAGGGAATTCATTGATTGCGGCAGCGAGAAAAATTAATTGGGGTCAGATTCCAATTAAGTATGCAAATTTCGTATAAATAATTGGAATCTGACCCCAATTAATCGGCATCAGTGATGCGCATCAAAATGCTCGCCTTCCTTGAGCTGGTACACCGTACCGCAATACGGGCACTTGCCTTGTCCGGTTTTGCCGACATCCAAATAGACCTTGGGATGGCTGTTCCAGATTTTCATGTGGGCCAGCGGGCTGGGGCAGAACACACCGCCTTGGTGATTGAGGTCTTTGGCCAGCAGTTCAACGGGCGCGGTGTCCACCTTCACATTCGTCATGCGGCAACTTTGCTCAGCCAAGAGGCATATTTCGGATTACGGCCATTGACGATGTCGAAAAACGCGCTTTGAATTTTCTCGGTGATCGGGCCACGGGAACCCGTGCCGATTTCGATGCGATCCAGCTCGCGAATCGGTGTGACCTCGGCTGCCGTGCCGCTGAAAAACGCTTCATCGGCAATGTAGATCTCATCGCGGGTGATGGCTTTTTCAACCAGCTTGATGCCTAGATCCTGGCAGATCGCAAAGATGGTGTTGCGGGTGATGCCGTTGAGCGCGCCGGCGCTCGAATCGGGCGTGTAGACCACACCCTTGCGCACGACGAACACGTTCTCACCTGCGCCTTCAGACACAAAACCTTGCGGGTCGAGCAGCAGCGCCTCGTCATAACCCTCGTCGGTGGCTTCCATGTTGGCCAGGATCGAGTTGGTGTAATTGCTCACGGCTTTGGCGTGAATCATGGTGATGTTGACGTGATGGCGCGTGAAGCTGGAGGTTTTGACGCGAATGCCGCGCTTCAATCCTTCGTCGCCCAGGTACGCACCCCAGGGCCATGCAGCGACCATCAGGTG
>JANOTE010000406.1:0-4745 GCA_031416195.1 Rhodoferax sp. | reverse complement strand
GGCAGGCTCAGCTTCAATCATGCCGACATGGTCAAAATCCCACGCGACCGAGCCGGACGTGCCGAGCTGCCCATTGCGGAACAGCACCCGCATTTGAGGCGCGGTGCGGTTGACGTTGTCGGTCAGGCATTCGACCATGACGGGCACGCGGTGCGGCGCGAAGCCCTCGTAAATCACGTGCTCAAAATGCACCGCCTCGCCCGTCAGCCCAGCACCTTTTTTAATGGCACGATCCAGCGTGTCTTTGGGCATCGAGACCTTGCGCGCCTGCTCCACCAGCAGGCGCAGGCGCGCATTGCCTGCGGGGTCGGCACCACCGCGCGCGGCGATCATGATGTCTTTAGACAGCTTGCCGAAAACGCGGCCTTTGGCATTGGCCGCCAGTTCTTTGCCCTTGGCTTTCCACTGTGCACCCATGTGGGATGTCCTTTGTTGTAGAGTTGAAATTGTGTCGTTTAAGTGAGTGTCGGTTTATACACCCGGGAATGATGTCCAGATAATCCTCCCGTTATGTCTATAATGTAATCATTAAATGTACATTTAAGAAAATTATGTCAATCTCTGTTGCCCAATCCCGCCAGCAGTTGTCGTGGCTGATCACTGCCGCGCAACTGACACCGCAAGTTATTACAAAACACAATGCGCCGGTGGCCGTGCTGGTGTCGGCAGACTACTTCAAACTGTCTGAGGCTGCCATCAAACCCGCTACAGATGACTTTTACAGCGTACTCATTGGGCTGCGTGCAGCCCACCCGCCTCTTGACAACACGGGGATTGAGGCCAGGCCCTCCCGTGGCCGCCAGAGCAAGCGCCACAGCGCGTGGGCGCGGGACAATGCATTCGTCAATCCCACCTGACCGGTAAGTCGACTCAAACCGGCCATGGCGCAAACCATCCACTTGGCCGACACCAATGTCGTCAGCGAGTTTGTCAAGAAAACGCCCCATCCACAGGTCATGAATTGGCTGAAAACCGCTGGGCTGCTGGCCCTGTCTGCCATCACGATTGAAGAGGTCCACTTTGGCCTGGAGTGGCAGCCCAATGCGAATAAACTTAAGCTGTTCAACGCGATGGCCCAGGGCATGCATGCGATCTACCCGGTCACCGAATCAATTGCCCAGCGCGCTGGAATCCTGCGCGGACAGTTTCAGGCGCAGGGCATCATCCGCAGCACGCCGGATATGCTGATCGCCGCCACCGCGCAAGAGCATCAACTGATCATCGCCACACGAAACTTCAAGGATTTTTTGGGCTGCGGCGTTCAGGTTATCAACCCGTTCGAAACTTGAGGAAAAAGCTTCTGTTACCGCCAGAATCCAAACCCCATGACCACCACCGACTTCCACCCCGCCCCGCGCTACCCCGATCCCGCCGTCGTCTCGCTGGACCCATCGTTCGACAAATACCGCCTGAGCCTGGCCAAGGTGGAGCGGCTGGCCACGGGTTTTCGCTGGGCAGAAGGCCCGGTGTGGCTGGGCGACACGCGCACGCTGGTGTGGAGTGACGTGCCGGGCGACTGCATGCACAAGTGGGACGAAGAAACGGGTGTCACCTCGATTTTCCGCAAGCCCTCCAATAACGCCAACGGCAACACGCGCGACCGCCACGGCCGCATCGTCACCTGCGAGCACCTCACCCGGCGCGTCACGCGCACCGAGATCGATGGCCGCATCACGGTGCTGGCCGACTCGTTCAACGGCAAACGCCTGAACTCGCCGAACGACGTGGTGGTGAAGCGTGATGGCTCGGTCTGGTTCAGCGACCCCCACTTTGGCATTGGCGGGTTTTACGAGGGCGAGAGGGCTGTCGCCGAGCTGCCCTTCAACGTTTATCGCGTGGATGCGGATGGCACGATCAGCGTCGCCGCAGAAGGCATCAACCAGCCCAACGGCCTGGCGTTCTCCCCAGACGAATCGATTCTTTACATCGTTGAGTGCCGCTCCGATCCCAAGCGCTTCCTGGCCTATGACGTGATCGGAGGCAAAACGCTGACAAACCGACGCATGCTGATCGACGCCGGACGCGGTGCTCCAGACGGCTTTCGCGTCGACATCGACGGCAACCTGTGGTGCGGCTGGGGCATGGGCGAGCACGGCATGGACGGCGTACACATCTTCAACCCCCAAGGCAAGCCGATTGGCCGCATCGACCTGCCCGAACGCTGCGCCAACCTGTGCTTTGGCGGCAAGCACCGCAACCGCCTGTTCATGACCGCCAGCACTTCCGTCTACTCGCTGTTTGTGAACACGCAGGGCGTGGGCTACGCCTAGCCAGCGACTGTGTAAATGCTACCATATAAATAGCTAATTGTGCATATTACTCGGGAGCTAGAAGCCTATTTTGTTCATATTTGTTGCCATTTTGAGGATTTTTACAAAAATATTAACTCAAAGGTTAATATTTTGTCATTTTTAACCACAAATGTAGTAAATTACCCGCTTTGGTGATTTTGCGAGTCTTGCGCATCACTCAAGCATGGCAATCAAGCTGGGGGCAACTTGCTGCGGGTTTCGCGTCACCGGTTCGCGGTGCGCACAGCGCCGTCAATGCAATGGCGTCGTGATGGAGCGGGGTTCCAACGGCGCCGAGCGTGCGCTGAAGAACTCGTGGTCGATGTCATCTGCCTCACCCGTTGGGTTGTCAATGTGCTGCTCCAGCCGCTTGCGGTCCAGCACGTCGATGCGCCCGCGGCTGTAGCGAATCAAGCCGGCCTGCTGCAATTTCAGCGCCGCAGCTGTTACGCCCTCGCGGCGCACGCCCAGCAGGTTGGCCAGCAGCTCCTGCGTCATGAACAGAACCCGTGAGGGCACCCGGTCCAGACTCAGCAGCAAGCGCCGACACAGCAACTGCTCGATCGAGTGGTATCGGTTGCACGCGGCAGTCTGGGTGACCTGGGCCATCAAGTCCTGGGTGTATTGCAGCATCATCATCAACACCGGGCCAGCGCGCTGGATTTCGTCCCGCGCGGCCTGGGCCCGCAACCGATAGGCCCAGCCGGGGCTTTGCACCACGGCATGGCTGGGTGTGGCATTGCCGCCCATGAAAAGCGAGATGCCAACCACGCCGTCTTTGCCCACCACTGCAAACTCCGAGCTTTCGCCCTCCACCGTCATGTACAGCAGGGACACAATCGCCGTAGTTGGGAAGTAAACATACGCGGCAGCGCGGCCCGATTCGCTCAGCACCTGCCCCTGCAGCAAGTCCACCCGTTCCAGACACGGAGCCCAGCGGCCCCATTCCGCCTCGGGCAACTTGGCCAGCAGATGGTTCTCGCGCGGATGCGGCGTAGTTTGCAGCACAGGCGTTTGAAATGGATGCCGCATAGGCTGGTGTACTGACAGAGCCAAAGTGTTCATGGAAATCCCGGGTGTTGTTCGAGCCCCTATGATCTGGTGGCTTCATCCATTGACCCATCAGATGCCGTCGGTTCCGCGTGTCGTCTGCGTCCTACACGTCTTGCAGGAAAACACGCCTTATGTTCGATAACGTACAGACTTAACCGCCAAAACTGGCGACTATCAAGGCAAAGCTCATTCAATGCGCAGGAGGATCGATGAAAATAACTGACGCAGATACGCTAGGTGCCAGCATTCTGATTGTTGACGACCAGGCCTCCAACATTCAATTGCTGCAGGAACTGCTGGCAGCTACGGGTTATACCCACGTCAGCGCCACGATGGATTCGCGCCAAGTCTGCGCGCTGCACCGCCAGCACAGCTACGACTTGATTTTGCTGGACTTGCAAATGCCCGGCATGGACGGCTTTGAGGTGATGAAGGGCCTGAACGCGATTGAGACCGAGGCCTACGCCCCGGTGCTGGCGATCACCGCGCAACCGGGCTACAAGTTGCGGGCGCTGGCATCGGGTGCCAAAGACTTCATCTCCAAGCCGTATGACCTGGTGGAAGTGCAAACCCGCATTCGCAACATGCTGGAGCTGCGCCTGATGTACAAAAAGCTGATCGCGACCAACCGCGAGCTTGAAACGCTGGCGCTGCAAGATGCTTTGACCGGCGTGGCCAACCGCCGCCTGCTGATGGATAGGCTGGAGCACGCCATGCGCAATTCGGCGCGCACCGGCGACCATTGCGCCCTGATGTTCATGGATCTGGACCACTTCAAAGCGCTGAACGACGCGTTTGGGCATGACGCGGGCGACCACGTGCTCAAGCAGGCCGCCGCGCGCCTGCAAGTGTGCGTGCGCGAGGGCGACACCGTAGCGCGCCTGGGCGGCGATGAGTTTGTGGTGCTGCTGGAAGGTTTGAGCGGCAGCGCGAAAGATGCAAGCATTCAGGCGCAGGGCGTGACGGCCAAAATCTTGGCTGCGTTTGCCACCGATTTCCACTTCGACGGGCAATCCTGCGCCAGCACCTTCAGCATTGGCGCGGTGGTGTTCAAGGGATCGATGCAACCCATTCACCAACTGCTCAAAAAGGCTGACCTTGCCATGTACGATGCCAAAACGGCCAGCCGCAATACTGTGCGTTTTTACGAACCTTCGATGCAAAAATGATTGAATCCAAAGCCTCTCCTGATGTCGTTGCCGAGGTAGTTTCCCCAGAATCGACATCGGATTTACGCAAGGAATTTCCGATTGTGGGGATTGGTGCCTCCGCAGGCGGGCTGGCAGCGATTGAGGCATTTTTCTCAGGCATGCCGACGGATAGCGATCCCGGCCTGGCGATCGTGCTGGTGCAGCACCTCGCGCCGGATCACGACAGCATTCTGACCAACCTGGTGCAGCG
>JANOTE010000405.1:0-4465 GCA_031416195.1 Rhodoferax sp. | reverse complement strand
AGGTCTGACATGACGTTGCGGATGGTGGCGGGCGACAACTCGATGCCGGTTGCGCGGGAAAGCGTGCGCGAGCCCACCGGCTGGCCGTCCGCAATGTAGCGTTCGACCAGCGCTTTCAACAACAACTTGGCACGGTCATCTAGCATGGCTTCATTTTAGTGATGTAATTTGCAAATGAAATCCAAATTCCGCCACGTAGCATTGATCGGCAAGTACCAGGCGGTGGTGTCGGGCGGCTTTGCGGGGGCAGGACGGTCGTCGCGCCACGCGCTGGAGACCGTTGCGCAGTTCTTGCATAACAAGGGCTGCGAAGTGGTTTTTGAGCAGGACACGGCCAACAACGTCGGTGTCGCGGGCTACCCTGTGATGGATGCCGAGCGCATCGGCACGCAATGCGACTTGGCGCTGGTGGTGGGTGGTGACGGCACCATGTTGGGCATTGGCCGCAAGCTGGCGCGCTTTGGCGTGCCACTGATCGGCATCAACCAGGGGCGGCTGGGCTTTGTCACCGACATCGCTTTTGAAGATTTTGAAGGCGTGCTGGCTCCCATCCTCGCCGGGGAGTTTGTGGAAGACCATCGCAGCCTGATGCACGCCCGCGTGATGCGCGACGGCCGCTGCGTGATGGACGCGCTGGCAATGAATGACGTAGTCGTCAACCGGGGTGCCACCTCGGGCATGGTGGAACTGCGGGTGGAAGTGGATGGCCATTTTGTAGCGAACCAGCGCGCGGACGGTCTGATCATCGCCACGCCCACGGGCTCCAGCGCCTATGCCTTGTCTGCCGGTGGGCCGCTGCTGCACCCGTCGATCCCCGGTTGGGTGATGGTGCCGATTGCGCCGCACACATTGTCAAACCGGCCAGTGGTGATCGCCAATGCGTCAGAAATCGCCATTGAACTCGTGGCCGGGCGTGATGCCAGTGCTAACTTTGACATGCAGTCTTTGGCGTCGCTGATGCATGGGGATCGCATCATCGTCAACCGCTCGGAGCACCATGTGCGCTTTTTGCATCCAAAAGGGTGGACTTACTTTGACACTTTGCGCCAAAAAATGCACTGGAATGAGGGCGTTGTGTAGCCATGTCACTCAAACGCATCACGCTGCGGGATTTTGTGATTGTGAGCGAGCTGGAGCTGGATTTGGCCAGCGGCTTCACCGTACTGACGGGTGAGACGGGTGCCGGAAAGTCCATTTTGATCGATGCTTTGCAACTCGTTACCGGCGCGCGCGCAGACGCAGGTGTCATCCGCGAAGGTGCACAGCGCACCGATGTGAGCGCTGAGTTTGATGCCTCTGATTCGATGGCCCAGTGGCTGGGCGATGCTGGTTTCGATGCCACCGACTCGCTGCTACTGCGCCGCACGGTGGATGCGCAGGGAAAAAGCCGTGCATGGATCAACGGCAGCCCCGCCACCGCCACGCAGTTGCGTGAGATCGGCGAACAGTTGCTCGATATTCATGGTCAGCATGCCTGGCAAAGCCTTACCCGCCCTGAAGCTGTGCGCGGACTGCTTGATGCGTATGCCCAGGTCAGCACAGAGGCACTGTCATCCAAATGGCAGCAGTGGCGCCAGGCCCAGGCTGCGCTGGCGGAGGCCAAGGGTGCCCAGGCCACCTTACAGCGTGACCATGAGCGGCTGGCATGGCAAATTGGCGAGGTGGACAAACTGTCGCCTAAGGCCGATGAGTGGGCGCAGCTTAACCTGGAGCATACTCGCCTGTCCAACGCGCAGAGCCTGCTCGACAGTGCGCAGGGTGTTGTGCAATTGCTGGATGACGACGAGGCCAGCGCGTTGAGTGCGCTGAACAAGGCGGTGCTGCTATTGCAAAATCAGGCTGACATCGAGCCGAAGTTTAAAGAGTTGGGTGAGGTGTTGGCATCAAATGTGGCGCAAATTGAAGACACTGTGCATAGCCTTCGCGCCTACCTTCGCAAGACTGAACTGGATCCAGATCGCCTCACCGAGCTTGACGAGCGTATGGCGCTGTGGATGTCATTGAGCCGCCGCCACAAGCGCGCACCGCCAGAGCTTTTCGAGCTGCTGACAGGTTGGCGTGAGGAGTTGGCGCGACTGGACGCTGGCAGCGATTTGATCGCACTCGAAGCGCTTGATGCCAAAGCCCACAGCGCCTACTTGGCCGAGGCTAATGTCATCTCCAAAGCCCGCAGCCGCGCTGCGCCGCTGCTGGCCAAAGCCATCACGCAAGCGATGCAAGGCCTGGGCATGCAAGGCGGCGTGTTTGAGGTGGCCATCAGCCCCGCAGCGCAGCCAATGCAATTGGGCCTGGAGGATGTGGCCTTTCTGGTGGCGGGGCATGCGGGCAGCACGCCCAGGCCGGTCAACAAGGTGGCCTCGGGCGGCGAGCTGTCGCGCATGGCGCTGGCGATTGCAGTCACCACCAGCCAGCTTGGCACCGCTCAGACCTTGATCTTTGACGAGGTGGACGCAGGGGTAGGCGGTGCCGTGGCAGAAACGGTAGGGCGGCTGATGAAACAGCTCGGGCTTGACCGGCAGGTTCTGGCCGTCACGCACCTGCCGCAGGTCGCGGCCTGTGCGAATCATCATTTGGTGGTGGCAAAGCAGTCGAAGCAGGGCATGACCTTGAGCTCTGTGGCCCCAGTGCAAGGTGAAAAGCGGGTTGCCGAAGTGGCCCGCATGCTGGGCGGCGAGCGCCTCTCGGGGACGACGCTGGCACACGCCAAAGAGATGCTGGAGGCAAGGTACTAGATGGCTGATATCCAATCCACTGCTTCAGAGATGGAAATTGTCTTGATTACTGGCATGTCGGGCTCAGGAAAGTCCGTCGCACTGCATGCGCTGGAAGATGCAGGCTACTATTGTGTAGACAATTTGCCGCCTGAGCTGTTGGTTCAATTCGTGACGCTGGAGCAGGAGCAAAAGGCTACCCGCATTGCAATTGCCATGGATGTGCGCAGCGCCACATCACTGCACATCGTGCCCGAGCAACTCAACGCCCTGCGCAAAAAAGGCATCACGGTTAAACCGCTGTTTCTGGACTCAACAACCGGCACACTGGTACGCAGATACTCGGAGTCGCGGCGCAAGCATCCGCTGTCGCAAGCCGTTACACGCTCGGACGCAGGGGCCACGGATCAGCGGCGCGCTTTGGTCGATGCTATTGAGCACGAGCGCGAGTTGCTGTCAGACTTGCGCGAGCAGGCGCATGTGATTGACACGAGCATCATCCGGCCTTCGCAACTGCAGGGCTACGTCAAAGCGCTTATCTCTGCTCCGGCAGGCCAGTTGACGCTGGCCTTCGAGTCCTTCGCCTTCAAGCGCGGCGTGCCCACTGATGCCGATTTCGTGTTTGATGTGCGCATGCTGCCCAACCCGCATTACGACCCCGATTTGCGTGCGCTAACGGGCCGCGACGAAGCGGTTGTCGAGTTCCTGCGGCAGCAACCTGCGGTGGCCGAAATGCTGCACCAGATCAACGCTTTTTTAAGCTACTGGCTCGATTCTCTGGCGCGCGATCACCGCAGTTATGTCACCGTGGCGATTGGCTGTACGGGCGGGCAGCATCGCTCGGTCTATCTGGTGGAAGAACTGGCTGAGAGTTTTGCCACGAGGTGGGTGACGCTCAAGCGCCACCGTGAGCTGGATGCGTTGCCAGGGCGGTTTGCAGCCACATCACATGGATGGTTGCCTACTTGAGTTTTGCTCGCTCCAAAGCATCTTCTTGACAGGTGCTGGCAAGCCCAAGTGCTGAATTTGCGCGGCGTCGAACCAGTCACCGTCAAGGTCTTTCAAAGCCTGCTTGGGAGCGGTTAGACGAACCGGGTGCAAATGCAAATTTTTGTGCGTCAACACATGGGTGAAAACTGCCTCATCTTCCAGGCGGTCTTGCCAGCGCGCATAGATGCCGGCCTGCAGGGCGGCGCGACTTTCAAACAGGGCAAAGCAATACAAACCCGCCCAAACGCCGGGGCTGGGTCGTTTTGCCAAATGAACCCAGCCGTCGTCCGTTTGCGCCCACAGCAGCCAAATGGACTGCGCGCTGCGTTTGAGTTTGCGGCTATTGACCGGATACTTTTCAGGCTGGCCTTCCTGTTTTGCGACGCACTGCCCGCTTAACGGGCACTTGTCGCACAGCGGTTTTCTCACCGAACAAATTGTGGCACCCAGGTCCATCATGCCCTGTGTGTAGCCGGGCATGTGCTGGCGTTGGGTGGGCAGGACTTGCGTTGCCAAATCCCATAACGCACGCTCATTCTTCGATGCCGCCAAATCTGCATCAAAACCTAGAACGCGTGTCAAAACACGTTTGACATTTCCATCTAAAATCGCCACACGCTCTTCAAAACAGAGCGAAGCTATAGCTCCTGCGGTGGACTTTCCGATACCTGGCAGAGTTTTCAGTGATTCTGCCGTTGCCGGAAATGCGCCGCCGTGATGCTGCATTACGCCAATCGCACAAGCGTGTAAATTGCGTGCACGGC
>JANOTE010000404.1:0-19156 GCA_031416195.1 Rhodoferax sp. | reverse complement strand
TGTGGATCAAGCCCAAGCGCAAGTGATCGGCGCAGCATGACGTTGATCCGCCAAGTGCTGGGCGACCGCTGGTCGCTCGGGCTGCTGTCTTTGAGCCTGCTGGCGCATGCGGTGCTGGCATCGTCGTTCCACCTCTCGCCTGACGAAACGCAGTACGCGCTGTATTCCGTCAACCTCGGTTGGAGCTATTTTGACCATCCGCCGCTGGTGGGCTGGGTGCAGTGGCCGTGGGCGCAACTGGGCGGGCAGGATATGCTGATGCGCATCGTGCCGATGCTGTCGTGGGCACTGGCGGCGGTGGGTTTGATGGCGCTGACTGCTGAACTTGCGCCGTCTCAAAAAACCTTGGCCGCCCGTGCCGCATTGTTGTTGTGGAGCTTAAGCCCGATCCCGCACCTGCTGGGCCTGGCACTGGTGCCCGACACGCTGCTGCTGCCCATCACCTGCGCGGTCATGGTCGTCACCTGCCGGCTCAGTGGCGTGCAGCACGCACGGAGCTGGCACCTGTGGCTGTATCTTGGCCTGCTGTTGGGCTTGGCGGGTTTGACCAAGTACACGGCGGTGTTGCTCGCGGTGGGTGTCGTTTTGGCGCTGTTGCTGGCTCATGGCCCGCGATGGTTGACCTGGCCCCAGCCCTGGGTTGCGGCGCTGTTGGCGGGTGTGTTGATCAGCCCTGTCATTGTGTGGAATGCGACGCACGACTGGATCTCTTTCGCCTATCAATTCGGGCATGCCAAAGGCAATGCTGACTGGCGACCCAGTCGCGTGGCGGCATTCATGCTGGTGCAAGTGCTGGGCTACGGCCTGCTGCTGATCGTGGGAGCTTGGAGCGCTTGGCGACGATCCCGGCACCAGGGCGATGCGGTTGCGGATTTGCCGCATCCGATGTCGATACCGCAGTTCTGCGCCTGCTTTGGACTGCCCACGCTGCTGCTGCTTAGCTACTTGTCGGGCCGCGGTTCAACGCTGCCGCATTGGTCGGCTGCTGCCTGGGCGGCGCTGGTTCCAGCGGCGGCATTGGGCTGTGTGTCGCTTTGGCAAATTCGCCGGAAGACACTAATTGCCCTGGGCATCTTCCAAGCGCTGTCATGCATCCTCGTGGCGGGGCTGATGCTCAGCGGCGGAATTGCGTCCGAGCCTGGCGTGCAAGCCAGCAGCGCGCCAGGTCAAAAAGTACCGGGTACGCAGTTCAACCCGATCGCTGATCTGTATGGTTGGGACGTTGCCGCAAGACATGCACGCGTGCTGGCGGCAGCCAAAACTGAAGGATCTCAAACCCCCACGCTCGCCGTTTTCAACTGGACGCTGGCCAGCCGCATCGCGTGGTACGCCGGGCCTATGCCGGTCAAGGTGGTGCAGCGCCATCTGGATCAATTTGGGCTGTGGTGGGGCGTATTGGAACGCGGCGAAAACGTGCTGCTGGTGGACTGGTCGCAAATGAGTTTTTTGCCACCCGTGGCGGCGGACCAGTTTGAGCGCTGCGAGCTGCTGGAGCAGCAGCCCGTGATGCGCTGGGGCCGCCAGATCGCGCACTTCAACTTCATGCTGTGCCGCAATTGGCAGGGGCCGGTTGGCTTGCAACTTGAAACGGCGCGGTGAGGTGTCGCAAGTGTGTCGATAGCGCAATGACAAACCCCGCAACCGAGATTCCTGAACGCTGGTCAAGCCGTCGCTGGTGGGCCTGGGTCACTGTGCCTCTGCTGGCATTGGCGCTGGCGTTGGCGATGCAAATGCAGGCAGCGTCATCCACCACCGCGTTGATCAATCGCGCGCTGTTCTCCTCCATCAATCAAAGTGCCCATCAGTGGCCCGCTACCGCATGGTCTATGTTGACTGCCCTGGGCGATGCCAGCGTGCTGTTTGCGCTGCTGTCTGCGCTGTTGTTGACTCGGCCCCAGGCCTTGGCAGCGGTGCTGGCCGCCGTGCCGCTGGGTGGCCTGCTTTCCACGCTGCTGAAGCGCACCTTTGACGCACCCCGCCCCGCCGCTGTGCTGGATGCTGCACAGTTTCACCTGATCGGCCCGTTGCTGAGCAATTACAGCTTTCCGTCGGGCCATACCATCAGCGCGTTTGCTGCGGCGGTCGCGGTGCTGGCGGTTTTGCAGCCACCCGCCAAAACCTCTGGGCCGCCTGCACTGCGATTTGCAGGGTTGTTCGTCGCGGCAATCAGCTTGGCGACGGCGGTGGGCATATCCCGTGTAGCCGTGGGTGCGCACTGGCCGGTCGATGTGCTGGCTGGTGCCGCCTGCGGTTGGCTGGCGGGCTTGAGCGGGGCCGCTGCGTCGCGGCGCTGGCCGGTGTTATGGCACGGTGCTCGCAGCCATCAATGGTTGTTGTGGGTGCTGATCGGCGTTGCTGCATCGCTGCTATGGCGCCCAGTCGATTACTCCTTGGGTGCGCCGGTGGTGTGGTTTTCAGTCGCCACGGTTGTGGTGACTGCGGTTACCTTGTGGGTGCGTGCGAAGCGGCGTTAGGGCTGCGATCAGCGGATGCTTGCCTTCACAGCACTCAAATCACCTGAAAACAAAGCCTCAATCAGCGCTGATTCCCGCGTCTGAATCAACGCCAAAAAGTCGCGCGCATCGGTGCCCTTGCCACGCATTGCGCCAAACGTGTCAAACCCGTTTTCCAGGAAACCTTGCAACGAGCTCAAGCCCGCTGCCTGCGCCGGCCGGCGCATCATCCGCAGCGTAAGGCGCAAACCCGGCAGGCGCGTCAAACGGTCCAGCTCCTGCCCAACTTCCAGCACGTTGGCGAGCTGGCGCTGTCGGTCCTCGCGCCTGCCCACTGCGCACCATACCTGCATATAGCGCCGGGTCTCATCAGCGGTGTCCTGTGCGTTATTCCCAACCCAAGCGCGCCCCATCTCATGATCAATCTCCTCTGTCAACGCATGAAGCTGCGCGAGGGCTACCGCCGTAGCCACCACGTTTTTCGGAAAGAAGGTCTGCAACGCTCCCGCAATTCGCGAAAACTGCGCATCGCGCTGGGTGAAGTCGCGCCCGCTGTAAAGCTCATCGACGAAAAACCGCGCCGCATTTTTGTAAGGACCCGCCGTGAGGATGTCTGCATAGGTGCGGGTAAAGCGCTCGGCCTGAAAGCGCTTGACAGTGGCGATCCCGGCAGCCAGCGCCGGGCTGCCCAACGCCTCCAGCCGCAATGCCGAGATTTCGGCGACGGCGTTGCGAATGGCGTGGGCTGCGTCCATGGCGTATTAATGCGCCAGCGGAAATACAGCTCGAAGGTGGTTGACCAGCCCCTTCACGCCAACCTCGCACAAATCGAGTACGCGCTCAAAGCCCTGCGGGTTGCCGTAATAGGGGTCTGGAACCTCTGTAACCAGGGCGGCGTGGGGGGTGTCGCCAATGTCAGATGCGGTTGTCTGAACAGCATATTGCAACAATAACTGGATTTTGCCCAGGTGCTGGGGCGGACACATTTTTTGAAGGGTGCCGAGGTTGTCGGCATCCATGGCCAAAATGACATCGAACTGTTCAACATCTTGCACCACCACCCGGCGCGATCGTTGCCGACCGATGTCGTAGCCCCGGCGCAACAGGGCTGCCACTGCGCGCGGGTCGGGGCGTTCCCCTGCCGCGCTGGCGTGTGTGCCTGCCGAATCAACCCGTACCGCTTTCTCAAGCCGAGCCTGTAGCAACAGCTTCTCCAAAACAGCGCGGGCCATCGGGGAGCGGCAAATGTTACCCATGCAGACGATCAACACATTGGTCATAGCTGCGGATTCTAGTTGTGACGTACTTCTCTTTTTGGTCAGAAAAACAGGTCTGCGGCCTTTGAACTGAGGGCTTTCGTATTGAAATGCGTTATATTGCGCGGCAGAGCAGGTGTTCACCTTCGAGTCCGTCACTGGCACTTTGTAACTTGGATACCGTACCGTTGATAGCGTCACTTCGTTAGGGTAAATTGGACAGACCATGAGAAATTTCTACAATTCATTGAGGTTGATTTCCCGCTGGGTTGGCTTCGGTGCGGTGGTTGGCTTGTTCGTCGGCTGCGCCAACATGAACGCACCGGTGTACCCGCCTGCGCCTGCACTCGCTGCCAGTGACAGCTACAACTACATCGTCGGGCCAGGCGACACGCTGAACATCATCGTCTGGCGCAACCCAGAGCTGTCGCTGTCAGTCCCGGTTCGGCCAGACGGCAAGCTTTCAACCCCTTTGGTGGACGAGTTGGTGGTTCAGGGTAAAACCTCGGTGGATATCGCCCGTGACGTGGAAAAAGCCCTGGCAAAGTTTGTGCGCGACCCGGTTGTTACGGTCATTGTCACCAGTTTTGTAGGCCCCTACAGCGAGCAGATTCGCGTGGTCGGCGAAGCTGCGAAGCCGCAATTCCTGCCCTACAAGATGAAGATGACCCTGCTGGATGTCATCATTGCAGTGGGCGGTTTGACTGACTTTGCCGACGGCAACTCGGCCACGATTTTCAGGGCTTCTGAAGGCGACAAACGCTACACCGTGCGCATCAAGGATTTGATCAAGCGCGGAGATATCTCAGCCAACGTCGAAATGAAACCCGGTGATGTGTTGATCATCCCCCAAGGATGGTTTTAACCGCAGATTTTCCGCGCGAAGTGCAAGTCTGTGACATGCCTGTTGCGGTCAATCTTCGCTCAAAACCGTCATTTTTAAACCAGACTTAACCCGTGCTTTTACATGGATGAATTGCTCAACCAGTTGTCCGCCTTGGCCCGTGGCGTGTGGAAACACCGATGGCCTGGGGTTCTTGTGGCGTGGGTGGTGGGTGCCATCGGCGCGGCCGTCGTGCTGTGGGTTCCTGACAAGTACGAGGCCAGTGCCCGAATCTATGTGGACACGCAATCGATCTTGAAGCCCTTGATGTCGGGCTTGGCGGTTCAACCCAACGTTGAACAGCAGGTGGCCATGCTCAGCAGGACCTTGATCAGCCGCCCCAACGTTGAAAAACTGATCCGCATGGCCGATCTGGACTTGGGCGAAAAATCGAAGGATGCCCAGGAGGCGCTGATTGAACGGGTCACCAAAACGCTGCAAATCAAGAATACCGGCCGCGACAACCTCTACACATTGGGCTTTCGCGACCCCAATCCTGATAAGGCCAAGCGAGTCGTGCAGTCGCTGGTGTCGATTTTTGTAGAGTCCAGCTTGGGCGACACCCGTAAAGACTCCGATGTCGCCAAAAAATTCATTGACGAGCAGATCAAGACCTACGTAGCCAAGCTGGAAGAAGCAGAAGCTCGGCTCAAACAGTTCAAATTGCGCAACCTTGAGCTGCAAACGGCGGACGGCAAAGACATGTCGGGCCGCATGGCAGAGATAAGCAACCAACTCAACCAGGCTCGTCTTGAGTTGCGCGAAGCTGAGAACGCACGTGACGCCGCCAAAAAGCAGCTTGATGCAGAGAAAACCCAGAATACCAGCATCACGTCCCGCAGCCTGCTTCAGGAGTCAGCCACGGTCGTTTCGACCCCGGAGGTTGATTCAAGAATTGATGCCCAGAAACGCAATCTCGATGCACTGCTACAGCGCTTCACCGATGCGCACCCCGACGTTGTCAGCGGCAGGAAGCTCATTAAAGACCTCGAAGAGCAAAAGCGTAAAGAGGTGGCCGAGCTTCGAAAAGCTGCGATGGCTATTCCCGCAGCGTCTTCCGGTGCTACCAGTCTGGCGGTTCAGGAGCTCGGTCGGATGCTGTCAACTTCTGAAATCCAGGTGGCTGCTTTGCGCGCCCGGGTGAGTGAATACGATACCCGTTTCGCCAGGGCCCGCGAGCAGATGAAGACCGCCCCCCAAATAGAAACCGAGTTTTCCCAGTTGAATCGCGATTACGCCATCAACAAGAAAAACTATGAAGACCTGGTCGCCAGGCGCGAGTCGGCATCCTTGTCGGGTGATTTGGAAGGCGCATCAGGCATTGCTGACTTTCGCCTGATTGATCCGCCCAGGGTATCTCCACAGCCAGTCGCACCCAACCGGCTGTTGCTGATGCCGTTGGCGCTGCTTGCTGCACTGGGGGCGGGTGTCGCGACGGCTTTTGTGGCCAGTCAACTGCGCGCAGTGTTTTTTGATGCCCGTAGCCTGCGGGATGCGTCCGGGCTGCCACTTCTGGGGGTCGTGACGCTGGTGCGGAGCGACACATTCAGAGCTAAAGAGAGATCGGACATGAGAAAATTTGTGGCAGCGTCCAGCGGGCTGGTGGGTGCATTCATCGTCGGGATTGCCGCGTTGGCTTTCGTTACCGGACGGATGGGGTAACCGGCTATGAGCAGTTTGATTGAACAGGCAACCCTGCGCCTGGAACAGCTTCGCAGAGCGGGTGCCGTCATTCCTGAGAAGGCCAGTGCAGCGCAGCAATCCTCAGCGGTTGCGGGGGGGCCTTCGGTAGCCCCTTCGGTAGCGCCCGCGGCATCGGCTTCAGTGTCCCGCCGCGTTGAGATTGACTTGGATGCGCTGTCTTCTGCAGGCATCGTCAGCCCCAATGCGCCGCGATCGCAGATTGCTGACCAGTTCCGCGTCATCAAGCGCCCGTTGATTCGAAATGCGATGGGCCGCGGCGCGTCCCATATTGCCAATGGCAACCTCATTATGGTGACGAGCGCCTTGGCGGGTGAGGGCAAGAGTTTCACAGCGATTAACCTGGCGCTGAGCATCGCGACTGAGTTGGACAACACCGTCATGCTGGTGGATGCCGACGTGGCTCGTCCATCGGTATTGCGCGTGCTGGGGCTTCCGCCCAGCCCAGGTTTGCTGGATTTGGTGTCCAGTGAGTCGATGGACATGTCCAGTGTTCTTTTGCGAACCAACATCGACAAGCTGAGTATTTTGCCCAGCGGGCTACAGCAGCAACGCGCCACGGAAATGCTCGCCAGTGATGCCATGATCCGGATCCTAAAAGACATGGCCAGCCGATACCCCGACCGCATCATTATTTTCGATTCTCCGCCTTTGCTGCTGACCACAGAGGCTCGCGTTCTGGCCACCCACATGGGGCAAATTGTGATGGTGGTTCGGGCTGAGGCGACTTTGCAATCGGACGTACGGCACGCGCTGTCCCACATCGAAGCCTGCCCGGTGAAAATGTTGGTCTTGAATCAAGCACGGGCTGCGTCTGAAGGGGCTTACGGCTATGGTTATGGCTACGGTGGCTACGGCTACAGTGGCGAACAGCAGGTTCAATAAGGTTCACGCTGGAAAAATGAAGAAAAGACTGTCTTCACAGCTGAATCGGTTGATGCAGCGCAACTCGGTTGAGTCCCGTCTGGCCCCTCTGGCCAGTTTCGCTGGGATTCACCCGGTTAAGACCTCGCCCGTTCTTTTAGCCGCCCTGGTGACGGTATTCGTCGCTGGCGCTGCGGGCGTGAATGCGCAAACCGCCGATGCAACGGGCATCAGGCTAGGCCTGACCATTGTGCCGCGCGTTTCAATTTCTGAAACCTGGACCGACAACGTGCGGCTCTCAACCAATGATCGCCAGTCTGAACTGATCACGGTGTTAAGCCCTGGCATTCGAATCAGCGCGAACCGCGGAAGGTTGAAGGGCTACTTTGACTACGCACTGAACGCGCGGTACTTTGCGCAAAATACCGCCGGAGCTGACATCCAGAATGCGCTGACTGCGTTTGGAACGCTGGAAGCAGTTGAGAACTGGGCGTTTGTTGACGTCAATGCAGGCATCTCCCAACAGTCGGTTTCGGCGCTGGGTACCCCTTTGGTCGGCTCGACGGCAATCAACGGCAACCAAAATGAATCGGCAACCGTTCGGGTGTCTCCCTACGTTCGCGGTCGGCTTGCCAGCGCGGTAGATTACGAGGCGCGGTACAGCCTGACGGTGAACCGAAATAAGTCAGCAGCCGTGTCTGATGCAGACTCGCGCGATGGCTCGATCCGTCTGGGTAGGCGCGGGGCCGGCGGGCGCTTGGGTTGGTCGCTTGCGGCCCAGCAGCAAAACACCTCTTACAGGGCAGGGCGAAGCACAGAGTCAGACCTTGTTACTGCCGCGCTCACCTACACGATCCTGCCGCAGGTGAATTTGAGTGTTTCGGGCGGGCAGGAATCGAATAACTTCACGACAGTGAACAAACAGAGCAGCGGAACCTTCGGTTACGGGGTCTCCTGGATTCCGTCTGAAACCACGAGTTTCTCGGCGTCACGCGAATCCCGGCGCTTTGGTGAGTCGTTCAGCCTCAGCGCGGCACACCGAACTGCCAGAACGGCTTGGCGCTTCACCGATTCAAGAAGCATTGCAAATCCTGCGGCGCAGAACGGCCTGGTGCCCGGCTCAGCGTTTGACACTTTCTTCAACCAGTTCGCGGGTACTGAGCCCGACCCGGTCAAGCGCGCCACATTGGTGAATTCATTTTTGCAGGCCAATGGAATCGACCCGAACAGCTCGGTCACGACCCCGTTTGCGACTTCAGCCGTGTCGGTGGTTCGACGCCAGGATCTGTCTTTCTCTTTGCTGGGTATCCGGGATACCGTGACCTTTATCGCAACGCGTAGTGAGTCGTCGCGGTTGGACTCGTTGTCCCTGGCGGTCGATGATCTCTCAAACGGTGCGGTGGTCCGGCAGTCGGGCCTGAGCGTGAGCTACTCGCACCGGTTGACACCGATCTCTTCGATGAGTGTTCTGGTATCGACCAGCCAATTATCAGATTCGCTGGGGTTGCGGGATAACAGCAATCGCTTGCTGAATTTGAGTTTTTCAACCAGACTGGGTTTGAAGACCACTGCCGCCGTCAGCGCGCGTCATGTTGTTTTTGACAGCAGCACCAGCCCCTACACCGAGTCAGCAATCACTGGCACGGTGAACCTGCAGTTTTGAGCCATGTATGAAGCTTTTTATGGGCTGACCGGCAAGCCGTTTCAGCTCAATCCAGACCCAAGCTTCTACTTCGGCAGCAAGCAGCACCGCCGCGCCAAGGCGTACCTCGAGTACGGCGTGCAGCGCAACGAAGGCTTCATCGTCATCACCGGCGAGGTGGGGGCCGGCAAAACCACAATTGTTCGCGGGCTGCTCGAAAGTCTGGATGGCAACGCGGTCGTTGCCGCCAATCTGGTCAGCACCCAACTCGATGCGGAAGACACGCTGCGGATGGTGGGTGCGGCGTTCGGTGTTGGTGTCAAGGACATGTCGAAGTCTGATCTGCTGATGTCGCTGGAAGCCTTTCTGGTCACTCAAATCAGTCAGGGCAAACGCTGTCTGCTGATCGTTGATGAAGCGCAGAATCTCACGGCCCGCGCGGTTGAAGAGTTGCGCATGCTGTCGAACTTCCAGTTTGGCAAACAGGCGCTGCTGCAGACATTCCTGGTCGGTCAGCCTGAATTTCGTGAGATTCTGCAAAATCCCAACATGCAGCAGTTACGCCAACGCGTCACGGCGACCTGCCATATTGGCCCGATGGACAAGGACGAGACGCGCGGCTACATGGAGCATCGGCTCAAGTGCGTGGGCTCCCAGGGTCGCCCAAGTTTTGATGGCGCGGCCTATGAGGCTATCCATAAAGCAAGCGGCGGTATTCCAAGGCGCATCAACTCTGTCTGTGATCGGCTCCTGCTGCTGGGTTTTCTGGGCGAGAAGGACAATATCACTTTGGATGATGTCGACGAAGTGGTTAAAGAATTGCATGAAGAATCCGGCGGCTCCAGCGACCCACAACCCATACTGGCCGCGCCTGCACAGGGGTGGATGCAGTCAGACAAACGTCGGGTCGATCCAGCTTTTGACATTGACCTGTCCAGCCTGCAACTCGATGACGATCTGGCCGACGGGTTGTCTAAAAAAATTGACGACTTGACGGCAGAGCGACACGGCGACCGCTTGCTGCGCCTGGAGCGCAGCCTGCTGCGCCTGGAGCGCTGCAATCTTGAAATTTTGACGATGATGCAAAAACTGGTCATGGCCGCCAAGAAAACAAAATTGGAGATGAACCAGGATCTTCAACGTGGCATCGATCAGAACACGGGCAAGACCTTGCATCAGGACTGTAGAGCGGGCATCGACCAAGCCCTCGGCTTGGATAGCAGCCTGAATAGCAGCTTGAATATCGGCCACGACCGCACGCGGTGATCGACATCTACCCGACATGAATACCTACGCTGCCACCGCCCTGACCAATGCTTTGACCATCGATGTCGAAGACTATTTTCAGGTGTCTGCTTTTGCGCCGTATATTGGCCGCATGGAGTGGAACTCGCGCGAGTGCCGAATCGAGCGCAACGTCACCCGCATCCTGGAGATGCTGTCCCGGCGGCAAGTGAAAGCCACGTTTTTCACCCTGGGCTGGATTGCCGAGCGATACCCCCAGCTGATTCGCCAGATTGCTGATCAAGGGCATGAAGTGGCCAGCCATGGTTACGGACACGAGCGCGCCAGTGATTTGACAGAAGAAGCCTTTTTTTCCGACATTCAGCTTGCCAAATTGATTCTGGAGGACTTGTGCGGCACGGAAGTCAAGGGCTACCGCGCCCCCAGTTTTTCCATCGGGAAGGGCAACCTGTGGGCTTTTGACTGTCTGCAAAAAGCCGGCTACCGCTACAGTTCCAGTGTCTATCCGATCCACCATGACCACTACGGCATGCCGGATTCGCCGCGGTTTGCGCATGAGATTCGGCCGGGCCTGATGGAGATTCCGGTGACTACCCTGCGAATTCTCAACCGCAACCTGCCCTCCAGCGGTGGGGGCTACTTTCGCCTGCTGCCGTATGCCCTCTCGCGTTGGATGTTGGGCCGGGTCAATCAGCATGATGCACAAGCCGGTATTTTTTATTTTCACCCGTGGGAAATTGATGTCGAGCAGCCGCGCGTCGCGGGTATCAGCCGGAAAACAAAATTTCGCCACTACGTCAACATTTCCCGCATGGAAGCTCGCCTTGAGCAGTTGCTCGGTGATTTCAAGTGGGGCAGGATGGATGAAATCTTCCTGAGCCCGGCGCGCCAGGGGGCCGCTGTTGCCTGACCTTGTGGCTGACACTTCCCCTGCCGATCAGTCGCTGACCGTCAAGCGCTTGGCCGTAACCGATCTGCAAACAGCGCAGCGGTGGGATCAGTTCGTCCTGCAATGCCCCGCAGCCAGTTTCTTTCATCGCTCTGGCTGGCAAAAAATCATCTGTGATGTATTTGGCCACGACACTTATTTCCTCTTTGCGCTGAAGAAAAATGAGTTTCAAGGCGTTTTGGCGCTGGGGCACGTCAACAGTTGGCTGTTTGGCAACTCCTTGGTCGCTTTGCCGTTTGCGGTCTACGGCGGTGTCGCCGCGTCCAACGAAGAAGCCGCAGCGGCGCTGGAGCATGAAGCCCAGCAAATTGCACAGCGCCTGGGCGTGGATCACCTTGAGTTGAGAAACATCACCCTGCGCCACGCTGATTGGCCCACGCAAGACTTGTATGTGACATTTCGCAAAGAGATACTTGCTGATGAAGAGGCCAACATGCTGGCCGTCCCGCGCAAGCAGCGCGCCATGGTTCGCAAAGGCATTAAAAATGGCTTGACGACCCGGATTGACAGCGAGGTCGAGCAGTTCTTCGCGCTCTATGCCGACAACGTGCATCGGCACGGCACACCGGCGATGCCCAAGCGGTATTTCAAGGCGCTCATGATCGAATTTGGCAGGGATTGCGAGGTGCTTACAGTGGTCAGCCCGGATGGGCGGGCCTTGAGCAGCGTGATGAGCTTCTATTTTCGCGATGAGGTGCTGCCCTATTACGCGGGCGACGATGAATCCGCCCGCGACCTGGCCGCCAACGACTTCAAATACTGGGAGCTGTTACGCCGGGCCTGCGAGCGAGGCTTGAAGGTGTTTGATTACGGGCGCAGCAAAAAGGGCACGGGCTCCTACGCGTTCAAGAAAAACTGGGGCTTCGAGCCCCAGCAACTTAACTACGGCTACCGGCTTTATAAACGCGATGCGATCCCGCAAAACAACCCCTCCAACGCAAAGTACAAACTCCTGATCGAAACCTGGCGGCGCATGCCGATCGGCTTGGCCAATTGGCTCGGGCCTTTCATTGTGCGCAATCTGGGTTAAGAGCGACTGTACCCAGCCCTGCCATGGCGACTTTCACCGCTTCAACTTTGATTCTCGCAAAGGGCACTGCGCGGGCGGTCCTGTGGCGTCAGGCGCTGCCTGCGGTGCTGTTCGCACTGGCGTGGGTGCTGTTCCTGTACCGGGAAACGGCCCTTGGCATGGTGCTGATCTGGTGGCGCTCAGAGACTTTCACCCATGGCTTTCTGGTGCTGCCGATTGTGCTTTGGTTGATCTGGCGCGCGCGTGGCACCTTGGCGCTGCAACAGCCCCGGCCCACTGCCTGGGTTTTCGGGTTGACGGCTGCTGCGCTGTTTGCCTGGTTGCTGGCTGATCTGGCCGGGGTGAACGCGGTGGCGCAACTGGCTTTCGTGTCACTACTGGTGTTGGTGGTGCCTGCCGTTTTGGGCGTGCCGGTAGCGCGGTTGATTGTTTTTCCGCTGTGTTTCCTGTTTCTCGCCGTGCCGATTGGCGAGGTGTTCCTTCCTCAATTGATGGAGTGGACTGCCGATTTCACGGTCTTTGCCTTGCGGCTCTCGGGCGTGCCGGTATTTCGCGAAGGCTTGCAGTTTGTCATCCCGTCGGGCAACTGGTCGGTGGTGGAGGCGTGCAGCGGGGTGCGCTATTTGATTGCCTCGTTCACCGTCGGGACGCTGTTTGCGTATTTGAATTACCAGTCCACCCAACGCAGGCTGCTGTTCATCGGCGTGTCGATTTTGGTGCCCATCGTGGCCAATTGGGTGCGTGCTTACATGATTGTGATGTTGGGGCACCTGTCGGGGAACACGCTGGCGGTGGGCGTCGATCACCTGATTTACGGCTGGGTTTTCTTTGGCGTGGTGATCATGCTGATGTTTGCCATCGGCATCCGCTGGGCCGAGCCGGAGCCCGCCGTGGGCGGCGTTGATTCGACTCCAGCAGAGGCGACGGCCATCGCGAATCCCGTACAAATCTGGATTGCAGCAGCCTGCTTTGGCGCATTGGTGGCCGCCCCCCATTTGATCAAGTGGGCGACTTCGGAGCCCTTCAGCACGGCCAATGTGTCGGTGGCAACGCCTGACATGCTGGAGCCCGGCTGGCTTGCGCTGCGCGGCGAGACGAAAGCAGCAGTCCATTTCAAACCGCAGTTTTTGCTTGCGGTGGCGGAGTCGAACACGACGTATCAAAAGCAAGGCAGCGAGGTCGGGCTGTACCTGGCGTTATACCGCCACCAGGACTATGCGAGAAAACTTGTCAGCTCCACCAACGTGCTGGTCACCAACAATGACACCCAGTGGACGCGCGTGACCAGTGGCAGCCGCGCGACCACGCTGGCAGGAACGCCAGTCTCTGTACGCACGCTGGTACTGCGCGGTAACGGGGCGATCGGCCCGCCGGGCGGCGGGCGGCTGAGCGGGTGGCAAATTTATTGGATAAACGGTACTTTGACGACCAGCGACTACCTGGCCAAAGTTTATAGTGCGTTCTACCGCTTGATTGGGCGGGGCGACGATTCAGCCGTGATCGTGGTGTACACCGTCGAAGAGGAAGGACACGATGCCCAGGCGCGGCTGGAGTCGTTTTTGTCAACGAACTATTCGAGCATTAACGAAGTGTTAAGCAAGCCGCGCGCGAGCAAGTGAGCAGGGCCTTGCCCTTTTATAAAATTTCGGAGAGAAAAACATGACCGTGGTTGCCGTGATTGGTTTGGGCTACGTGGGTTTGCCCCTGGTGATTGAGTTTGGAAAGCACCTGCGCACCATCGGTTTTGACATTGCCGTGCACAAGGTCGAATCGTGCCAGCGCGGCATCGATCCGTCGCGTGAGCTGACCGATGAAGAGATGCGCCAGTCCCCGCACGCGGTCTACACGGCTGACCCCAAAATGCTGGCCGAGGCGGACATGATCATTGTTGCCGTGCCTACGCCGGTTGACCAGGCTCACATCCCGGATTTTCGGCCGCTGATTGGCTCCAGCACCAGCGTCGGCCGACACATGAAAAAAGGTGTCACCGTGGTGTATGAATCCACTGTGTACCCCGGTGCCACGGAAGAGGTTTGCATTCCCGTGCTGGAGCGCGAATCGGGCCTGAAGTGGAAGCAGGACTTCAACGTTGGCTACTCGCCCGAGCGCATCAACCCGGGCGACAAGGAGCACACGCTCACCAAGATTCTGAAAATTGTCTCGGGCGATACGCCGCAAACGCTGGACAAAGTCGCCAAGCTGTACGAGACCATCATCGTTCCGGGCGTACACCGCGCGTCGAGCATCAAGGCGGCAGAGGCTGCCAAGGTGATCGAGAACACCCAGCGCGACTTGAATATTTCGCTGATGAACGAGCTGTCGATCATTTTCGACAGGATGGGCATCGACACCTCCGAGGTGCTGGAAGCGGCAGGCACCAAGTGGAACTTCCTGAAGTTCAAGCCGGGTCTGGTCGGCGGCCACTGCATTGGGGTCGATCCGTACTATTTGACGCACAAGGCCGAGATGCTGGGCTACAACCCGCAGGTGATCTTGGCCGGGCGGCGCATCAACGACGGCATGGGCAAGTTCATCGCCGAGCAAACCATTAAAAACATGATCGCGGCCGGCAGCTACGTCAAAGGGGCCAAGGTCAATGTGCTGGGCCTGACCTTCAAGGAAAACTGCGGTGATTTGCGCAACTCCAAAGTCATCGACATCATCAACGAGCTCAAGAGCTATGGCGTGGAAGTCTTCGTCACCGACCCTCAGGCCGAGTCTGACGAGGCTGTGCATGAGTACGGCGTGCCCCTGCTGCCTTGGGACGACATGCCGCGCGCCGATGCGATTGTGGCGGCCGTGGCGCACCGTGAGTTTGCGGCCTTGAGTATGGAAGATTTTTCGAAAAAGCTGGTCAAGGGCGGTGCCTTCATTGACGTGAAGGCCGCGTTTGACCGCAAGGCGATTGAAGGCGCGGGCTACCGGTTGTGGCGGCTTTGACGATAAAATTAACTCCAGAGTTAATTTATTTTATGTAAATTAACCTGGAAGTTAATTTTTTGTGATTTTAAGTAAAAAAGTGCAGAATTAGTAATTAAATATGGCCTTAGCTCTCGTATCAATTACACAAATAGCTATTAATATAGTAGCATTTGACGCTTGTATACCGTCCGTGCATGCCCAGTGATGACCGCCCGCTCGTACTCCACGTCATGCACCGCTTCGCAACTGGTGGGCTGGAGAACGGGGTGGTGAATTTGATCAATCACATGCCTGGCGAGGCCTATCGCCACGCTGTTCTGGCGATGACGGACATCACCGATTTTCGCAACCGGGTGCAGCGCAGCGATGTGCAATTCATCGCCCTGAACAAGCCGCCCGGCCACGGCGTGTGGCAGTACCGCAAGCTGTACACACTGTTTCGGCAATTGCGCCCCACCATCGTTCACAGCCGCAACCTGTCTGCGCTGGAGGTTCAGGTGCCCGCGTGGGCAGCGGGCGTACCGGTGCGGGTACACGGCGAGCACGGGCGTGATGTGGGCGACCTGGATGGCAGCAGCCTCAAGTACCAGCGCATGCGCCGCCTTTACCGCCCCTTTGTGCATCACTACACGGCGCTGTCGCGCGACTTGGCCGACTATTTGCAGCAAAAAGTTCATGTGCCGCCAGCCGCAATCACGCAGGCTTACAACGGTGTCGATACCGTGCGTTTCAGCCCGGCTGACGGTGGCACGCAGTCCATTTCAGCTTGCCCATTTAACCCAGCGCAGCATTGGCTGGTGGGTACCGTGGGCCGTATGCAGACGGTGAAAGACCAGGTCATGCTGGCCAACGCCTTCGTGTTAGCTGTGCGCGCCGCCCCACAGTTGGCACAGCGACTGCGCTTGGTGATGGTCGGTGACGGGCCGCTGCGTGCGCAGGCCCTGGCAATTCTTGAAGCGACTGGCATCGCCCACCTCGCCTGGCTGCCCGGAGAGCGCACCGATGTTGAAGCCGTCATGCGCGGTCTGCACGCATTTGCCCTGCCGTCCCTGGCCGAAGGCATCTCCAACACGATTCTTGAAGCCATGGCCAGCGGCTTGCCCGTGGTGGCAACCGATGTCGGTGGCAATGCCGACCTGGTGCAGCATGGCCACACAGGCTACATCATGCCGGCTGCCAACCCGCAAGCTATGGCTGAACGCCTGGTGGAGCTTGCGTCTGAGCCGACGCGGGCGCACCAGATGGGCCAAGCTGGCTGCCAGCGGGTAAAACAGCGCTTTAGCATGCAGGCGATGGTGCAAACTTACCAAACTGTCTACGACAATCAGCTTCGTTGCGCACGCGCTGTGCATGGCAGCAAATAAGCCAACACTTCAACAAAAAAATGTGCGGAATCACCGGAATATTTGACACCCGAGCGGGCAGCCAGATGGATCGCGCAGTGTTGCAGCGCATGAACGACTCGCAGTTTCACCGTGGACCGGATGAAGGCAGTCTGCATACCGAGCCAGGTGTGGGCCTGGGGCATCGGCGCTTGTCGATCATCGATGTGGCCACCGGCCAGCAACCACTGTTCAATGAAGATGGCTCGGTGGTGGTGATCTTCAACGGTGAAATCTACAACTACCAGGAGCTCATCCCCGAGCTGCAGGCGCTGGGCCACGTGTTTCACACCAAGAGCGACACTGAGTGCATCGTGCACGGCTGGGAGGCCTGGGGGCCAGATTGTGTCAAGCGCTTTCGTGGCATGTTTGCTTTCGCGCTGTGGGATCGGAATCAGCAAACCTTCTTCATGGCGCGGGATCGCATGGGTGTCAAGCCGATGTACTACGCGGTACTGGATGACGGCATGCTGCTGTTTGGCTCGGAGCTTAAATCCGTGCTGGCCCATGGTGGCATGCGTCGCGATATCGATCCGTTGGCGGTTGAAGAATATTTCGCCTTGGGCTATGTCGCCGAGCCGCGCACTATTTTCAAACAGGCCAAAAAGCTACCGCCCGCGCACACGCTCACCATCCGCCGGGGCCAACCGATTGCGCAGCCCGTTGCCTATTGGGATGTGCGATTCAGCTTGGACAACCCCATCTCTGAAGCCGATGCCCAAGCCGAGCTGGTCGTACGCCTGAAAGAGTCGGTGCGCCTACGCATGATTGCCGAAGTACCGCTAGGTGCGTTTCTGTCGGGTGGCGTGGACTCCAGCGCCGTGGTAGCCACCATGGCAGGCTTGAGTGCCGAGCCGGTCAACACCTGCTCCATCGCGTTTGACGACCCGGCTTTCAACGAATCCGAGTTCGCGCAAAAGGTGGCAGACCGCTACAAAACCAACCACCGCGTGGAGACGGTGATGAGTGACGACTTCGACCTGATCGACACCCTGGCCGGTCTGTACGACGAGCCTTATGCCGACAGCTCTGCCATCCCGACCTACCGGGTCTGCCAACTGGCGCGCAAGCACGTCACCGTGGCACTTTCAGGCGACGGTGGCGACGAAGCCATGGGCGGCTACCGTCGTTATCGCATGCACCTGATGGAAGAGGGCATGCGCTCTGCCATGCCGATGGGCCTTCGAAAACCGCTGTTTGGAACCCTTGGCAAAATTTACCCCAAAGCTGATTGGGCACCGCGAATGTTCCGCGCCAAAACCACTTTTGAGGGCTTGGCACGTGACTCGGTCGAAGCTTATTTTCATTCGATTTCCATCCTGCGCGGCCCCATGCGCGACGAGCTCTTCAGCCCAAAATTTAAATCCGAACTTGCGGGCTACAACGCGCAAGCGGTCTTCAACCATCACGCCGCCAATGCGGGCACCGATGACCCGCTGGCCCTGATTCAATACCTCGATATGAAAACCTACCTGGTCGGCGACATCAACACCAAGGTAGACCGCGCCAGCATGGCGCATTCGCTGGAAGTGCGCGAGCCGTTGATGGATCACGAGCTGATCGAGTGGCTTGCCACGCTGCCCTCCAGCCATAAAATCAAGGGACAGGAAGGCAAATACGTCTTCAAGAAAGCGATGGAGCCGTACTTGCCCGCCGACGTGCTTTATCGGCCCAAAATGGGTTTCTCAGTGCCGTTGGCGCGCTGGTTCCGCGGCCCGCTCAAACAGCGTGTGCGGGATGCGGTGCTGGGTGAGCGGCTCAAGTCAACCGGGTGGTTCAACACCGCCTATTTGCAGCATTTGATTGAAGCTCATCAGTCCGGCGCACGCGATTACAGCGCGCCGCTGTGGACGCTGATGATGTTCGAGGCGTTCCTGCGTCAGGTGGTGGATGCCAGCGGCGCAACCGTTATCGATATCGCCGACAGAGGCGGTCGAGTCGCCGTCACGTCCTGAGCATGAAAATCCTGCACGTCCTGGATCACTCGATCCCGTTGCACAGTGGCTACACCTTTCGCACGCTGTCGATTCTGCGCGAGCAGCGCAAGCTGGGGTGGGAGACCGTCCATTTGACAACGCCCAAGCAAGGGCCGTCAAACGCCGAGTCAGAAGAAGCCGACGGCCTGACCTTTTACCGAACGCCAAGTACTCAAGGCATCGGGCTGCTGGCCCAAATGTGCCTCTCGGCCCAGCGCCTGCGTGATGTTGTTCAGAAGACTCAACCCGACATCATTCACGCGCATTCGCCCGTGCTCAACGCTCTGCCCAGCCTGTGGGTGGGTTGGCGGCTCAATCTACCGGTGGTATATGAAATGCGGGCCTCTTGGGAAGACGCGGCGGTAGACCATGGCACGACGGTCGAAGGCAGTTTTCGCTACAAAATTTCCCGCGCGCTGGAGAGCTTCGCCCTGAAGCGGGCAGATCACATCACCACCATTTGCGAGGGGTTGCGTGGCGATATCCTGTCGCGCGGCATCCCAGCGGATCGGATTACCGTTATTCCGAATGCAGTGGACGCCACCAGCTTTCGCTTCGGTGTTGAGGCCGACCCAGCTTTGCGGCAACGGCTCGGCCTGGACGGCGCGACGGTGCTGGGCTTTGCAGGCTCGTTTTATGGTTACGAAGGCTTGGATCTGCTACTCGAAGCCGCGCGGCGTTTGTTGCCCAAGCATCCGAAATTAAGGGTGCTGCTGGTGGGTGGCGGCCCGCAGGAAACAGCGCTCAAAGCGCAGGCAGAATCGACCGGGTTACGCGAGCGGGTCATCTTCACAGGCCGTGTGCCGCACGCCGAGGTGCAGCGCTATTACGAACTGATCGATGTTCTGGCCTA
>JANOTE010000403.1:0-2301 GCA_031416195.1 Rhodoferax sp. | reverse complement strand
CGGAGGCAAAGGCGTTTCAAGGGGAGGAAGAACCACGACCAGCCTGGTGCCGGTTTGCTCGGCGATGACTCGCGCCCGCTCAGCGGCACGTTCCCGCGCCGCCGTTACTTGCCGACGACCAGGAAAAACAGAGGGCCTGGGGGTGCTGAATGTCATGACAAAACTCTTTTCACTTATCGGCCTTGACGGAAAACAGGGGCAACCTCGTTTTCCACTCCGTCATCAGCACCAAATCACATGCCATGCTGGTGCCGTCTTTCACCACAAGCTCCAACTCACCCACGCGCGGTACTTTTTCGACAGAAAAAGCTTCAGTCATCAACTGCAGGACGTCCTGCTTGTAAACGGTGTCTGGATTGCCCGAGAGGTGAATCCCTTTCATTTCAAGCACTACCAGCTTGCTATCAAACTCGCCATGCTGAACCGCAAAGATGAAATCGGGGTAAATTTTTTCGCGCTGCCAGCCTTGCAGCGCGTAATGAGAACGAGCTACGTTACGGTGCCACCACGTCAAAGCACGGTCGGCATCCAGATATACGGCAATTTCCCGCTCGTCGCTGCTCGAAAAATCACCCCCGTAGAGCGGAGCAAAAAGACTGCTTTTTAGCGACTCGCCATCGTCCCTGATCAACTGCGGCGCTCCGGCGGGCTCAAAGGTTTCAGCCTCCAACGGCATGCGCCAGTTGCGGCCATCGGTGCGCAAGCGGAACTGAATCCGCCCTGCCGTCACCTCGGCACGAAACAAAGCCTCTGCCTGCATGTTGCGCCGGGCTGCCAGCCATTTGCGCAGCTCTTCAATAATCAGGCTGGACAATTCGCCCAGCCGGGCGTCAGTAACGCCTTTGGCTTTCAGCCCAGCCGTCACATTGCCGACGACTTCACGCGCCCACCAGGCGTTGGGCACGATGTCCGACACCATCCGCACCGCATAGGCCGCGTCGAACACCAGCGTTTCCAGCGTCGCCGCGACCACTTCGGACACGATGCGCTCAGCGCCCGAATCAGTCAGCTTGATACGACGCATCTGGTGTTCCGCGCTGGCTGCGTTGGCAGGAATCAGCGCCACTAATGGTGCTACGTCCAGCGCTCGCCAGTCCAGGGCTAACAAAATATCTTGCTCGTAATCGAAATCCCGCAGCTCACCTTCTGCAAGTGTCAATAATCGAGGCAAATAAATTTCAGTGTGTGAAAATTTTCCCCGGCGCTGTAAGGGCCGCGTCACCACCGGCTTGGCACTATCGCCGACACGGATTTCCCGCACCAAATCGCCCATGCCGTCTTCTTCCAGGCCTTTTTTAATGGCGTTGACAACATCCGACGTGTTTGCGTGATGGGTAATCACATAGCACTCGTCCAGCACCGGCACTCCGGTTTTTTGCGCCTGCGGCTGGCGCAGGATGCGTCCGACAAGCTGCGTCATCGCAGACAGGTTGGAGCTGGCCGCCAGCGCGCACAGCACATAGGCAAAAGGACAATCCCAGCCCTCTTGCAGCGCCGACTTGGTGATGATCACCTGCACCCGATTGGTGGGAGCCAGCAAGTCTTGATTTTCTGGAGTCGCCAAGTCATTGGTATCGGCTGTCTTGATGGCAATTTCAGCCTCATCGAGTCCACCCACTGTCATAAGCCATTCTTTGGCGTCCAGCGCATGAATATGGACGCCATCGCGCTGGTCGCTTCCCGTGCGCTGCACCTGCACCAGCAAAATCGGGCGAATATAGCGGCCCGTGTCGGCTTGCAACTGGCGGGCGGCGTGGCTCAGTGCCTTGATGCGATTCAGCGCCACCGCCAGGGTTTGCCGCCAGTCGCTGCCCTCACGCGGGTCCAGATTCATGGGCATCTTGATCATGCCCTCGCGGTCTAGCTCAATGCCTTTGACTTCAACCAGCACGTTGGAATAACGGGCCGCTTTCGGCGCCTTGCCGCCCGTGGCGGCGACGTCCTTGGGCGTGGCGGTGAGTTCCAGCACAAAGCACGGGTTAAAGCCATACAGTGTGGAAAAGGCTAGGTCAGAAATCGCCTTGTGGCCTTCGTCCATCACCACCACCGGGCGAATCAGCCGCAAGGCGTTGCCCAGCGAGTCTTTCACTTGCGTCCACGGATAGGCGGAGCCCGCCAGATCGTAACTATCCAGATTGGGCGTCTGCTTCAAAGCCTCTGCTTGGGCCTCCTGATCGCCCTCCGGTGGAAAGAACCCATTCACATCGCCCCGGTCGCGGAACATTTTCAGCGAGTCTTTGTTCTCGCGGTTCGACGCTTGCAGCATGAGTAGCATCACACACAAGTGCGACTCCACGTCGC
>JANOTE010000402.1:0-2558 GCA_031416195.1 Rhodoferax sp. | reverse complement strand
TGGTGCGCGAAGTGATTGATCGCTGCTGCGCAGGCGGCTAAATCGGTTTATGGCGGAGTACCAAGTCATTCTGTCCCTTGGGTGACCAGGTATGGGGTAAACCCCTCTGATCCTGCAAGCGTGTTCAGAGTTAATCTGCGGTAGTCAACCAACGGGTTGCGGCACGTATTAACTATTTATCTTGAGGAGACTTCACCATGCAAATTCTCGCTGGCATTCGCTATGCGGTTGTGACTGGCACTATCGGTCTGGTTGGGTGCGGCGGCAATTCTGAAGTCGCACCCGTCCCAGAGGAGACTCGTGTACACGATGGCAGAGTGTTCACGGTTGATGCCACTGTGACAACTTTTGCGGCGATGGTAGGGGCCCCGAGCGACGTGACTGATATGAGCACCACCAGTCGTTGGGCAGGGGTCTTAAACGGCGCGGGATACCGCGTTGAGGTGCCTGCCAATTGGAATGGCAAGCTAGTGATGTACGCGCACGGGTTTGCCGGTACGGGTGCACCGCTCAACGTTCAAAACGTAGCGATACGCCGACATTTGATTCAAAACGGCTACGCGTGGGCAGCTTCCAGCTACAGTAAAAACTACTATGACGTGCGCGCGGGGGTTGAGGACACCAACGCACTTGCCTTGGAGTTCACCAAGATTGCCGCGAAGAACTCGCGCGCCCTCGCAGCCCCTGGCAAGATCTACATCACGGGCTTCTCTATGGGTGGGCATATCACTGCTGCGGCCATTGAGGACGAAGCGAAGGCCACAGCCATCAACAAGGTCAACTACAACGCTGCGTTGCCGATGTGCGGCGTGATGGGCGATACCGCGCTGTTTGATCAATTTTCAGCGATCCAGGTGACGGCGCAGGCCTTGGCGGGTGTGGCGAGCCACCCCACTGACAAATTTGCGGAAATCATTGGCCAAGTCACTGGCAGTCTGTTCGCTACCTTCCCAACGCCCGCGGCACCGACAACGCCCATCACCACCACCGCCACTGGTGCCAAATTCGCGTCGGTGTTGAAGAACATCACCGGTGGCGAGCGCCCAATGTTCACCCAGGGGTTGGCGTTTGGCGGCAGCTTCCCCAACATTTGGGGCTCGCTGGGTGGCGACGGCACAATCACCGGCATCTTGAACAAGAACATCCTCGACACCACCGGCTTCACCTATGTCATTGATGGAGATGTCGTCGGTTCGACCGCGCTCAATGCGTCCGCGCAAAAGCTCACTGTAGCGGCCGATGCAAATCGCTTGCGCACGGATGTGCTGCGCTGGATCCCGAAGGCCAATGGCGAGTTCAAAATCCCCGTCGTGTCCATCCACACCTTGGGCGATCTGTTCGTACCGTTCAGCATGCAGCAGGTTTACCAGAAGCGCGTCGCCGCAAAAGGAAACGGCACGTGGTTGGTACAACGCGCCATTCGTGGCGCCAGCCATTGCGATTTCACCATCGCCGAGCAGGTCGATGCGTTTGACGCGATGATCAAGTGGGAGACCGACGGCGTGAAGCCCGCTGGTGATGATGTGGTTACTGCGGCAACTGTTGCCGCCCCAAGCTACGGCTGCACCTTTACCAAGAACACGCTGGGCCAAGACGACAGTGCGGGTGTGCGGGCGCTGCGTGCGGGCATCGCTGCGTCTAGCGCGCCTTGCCCTTGATCAGGGCATTCGGCCAATCCATAAAAAAGGGGCCCTTGCGGCCCCTTTTTTTGGTCCCCCCGACGGGAATCGAACCCATATCTAGCACTTAGGAGGCACTCGTTCTATCCATTGAACTACAGGGAGGGTTCGATTGCCAAATCGATGCGATAGGGCGTTGCATCTCCTAGCCGTGCTAGAAGCACTGTCTTCGTCGATGCGCCTACTCTCGCATCGATTTGCAATCGAACCGGGATTGTAAATTACGCGTTTTATTACTTCGACAACAGCCTCATCGCATCTTCCAGCCCCTTGATCGTCAACGGAAACATCCGCTGGTTCATGATCTGCTGAACCACGCTGATGCTCTGGCGGTACTGCCACACGCCTTGCGGCTCGGGGTTGATCCACGCGAATTTGGGAAAGGCGCTGGTGAGGCGCTGCAGCCACTCTACGCCAGGCTCTTCGTTGTTGTACTCCACGCTGCCGCCGGGTTGCAGGATTTCATACGGGCTCATCGTCGCGTCGCCGATAAAGATCAGCTTGTAGTCTTTGTTGTATTTGCGAATGATGTCCCAGGTGGCAAATTTCTCGCTGAAGCGGCGGCGGTTGTTCTTCCACATGAAGTCGTAAACACAGTTGTGGAAGTAGTAAAACTCCATGTGCTTGAACTCGGTCTTTGTGGCGGAGAACATCTCCTCCACCCGTGCGATGTGCTCATCCATCGTGCCGCCTACGTCCATCAGCAGCAAGACCTTGACGTTGTTGTGGCGTTCAGGCCGCATCTTGATGTCCAGCCAGCCTGCGTTGGCAGCCGTCTTACTGATGGTTTCGTCCAGGTCCAGCTCTTCTTCGTGGCCTTCCCGGGCAAACTTGCGCAGGCGGCGCAGCGCCACCTTGATGTTGCGCGTGCCCAACTCC
>JANOTE010000401.1:0-2535 GCA_031416195.1 Rhodoferax sp. | reverse complement strand
GCGCATTTGGCATCGACCAATTCGATCAACGCCGCGCTGATACCCGCCTGCTCGTCGGGGATCAGGCGTGCTACAAACGTGATGGGGTTCTTTAACGCGCGGGCCAGCCAGTCTTTCAGCGCGGGCAGGCCTTTGTCTTCGTACACGCCGCTGGATGCGCGGTCGCTGATGCTGACGATACCAATTTTGACGGAATCAAATGGGGCGACGCTCATGGCTTGTAAGTCTCCTCATCAGCCAACTCATCGGGTACCAAATTGTCGGGTGATGTGGCACTTCGCACGATCTGAAAAATATCGCGAAATGCGCGGCCATGGCGTACCGCTTGGCCTGGCAACTCTGGCTTGGCATCTTTGCGCGCCTGGCGGATGAGCGCGCGCAGTTGCTGTGTATCTGTTTGTGGAAATTTCTCAATCCATTCACTGAAGGCGTTGTCGTCAGCAATCAAACGATCACGCCAAGCCTGCGCCAAGTGCAGCGCAGCGATGTCTGATGCCGAGCCACTCAACTGCTCGTGCAGCACGGTTTTGATCGCTTCGACCACTTCTGGCTCCAGCAGGCGCATCTGCTTGCCGATGAACTGCATCTGGCGGCGCTTGCCTTCAAAATTGGTGATGCGCTTGGCTTCAACGACCGCGTCTTTCAGTTTTTCAGACAAGTCCAGCCGCGCCATGAAATCGGGACGAAGGGTAATCAGGTCTTCGCCAAGCTTCTGTAGCGCCAGGCTCTCGCGCTTCTCGTCAGTGCGGCTCATGGCATCGGTGCCTTTGAGCTCTTTCTTCAATTCAATATCCAGCTCGCTGCCTTCGGCGACGAATTTGCCTTTGACGAAGTAGCCTTTGGTTAATTTACGGGACATTTATAAGGGTGCCCGAGGGGCGTGGATGACAGCCAAGTATCATAGCGCCCGATATGACGAAACCAAACTCCCCCCGCGCAATCCAACAGACCACTGCCGATACTGGCCCACAGAGCGGCTTCAGCTACAGCCGCGCCCTCTTTGAAGACCTGGTCGATACGGCACTGATTCACGCCAAAAAGTTGGGTGCCACCGATGCGGGTGGCGAAGCTTCAGAGGGCTGTGGCCTGAGCGTCTCGGTGCGCAAAGGCGCACTGGAAAACGTTGAGCGCAACCGCGACAAGTCGCTGGGCGTGACGGTGTATGTCGGCAAACGCCGGGGCAACGCGAGCACGTCTGATTTCTCCAAAGCCGCCATCAAGCAGACCGTGCAGGCCGCGTATGACATTGCCCGCTTCACGGCAGAAGACCCGTTCGCGGCCCTGCCGGACGAGGCCGATGTGGTGCGTGAGGCGGAGCAACGCACTGACCTCGATTTGTTTCACCCGTGGGATGTCACCAGCGAACAAGCCGCTGAATTGGCCATGGTGTGCGAGGCGGCGGCGCTGAAAGTAAGCAAGCGCATCACCAACAGCGAAGGCGCGGGCGTGTCGGCCCAGCAGTCGCACTTTTTTACCGCCTACAGCAACGGATTTCGTGGCGGCTATGCCAGCTCACGGCATTCAATGTCAGTCTCGCCGATTGCGTCCAGCCCTGGCAAGAACGGTGATATGCAGCGCGATGCCTGGTACAGCTCGCAGCGTAATGCGTGTGATTTGGCATCGCCCGAGTCGATAGGTATCTACGCCGCGCAACGCGCATTGAGCCGCCTGAATTCGCGCAAAATCGCCACGACTGAATGCCCGGTGCTGTTTGAATCGCCACTGGCCGCCGGGCTGCTCGGCGCTTTTGTGCAGGCCATCAGCGGTGGCGCGCTGTACCGCAAAAGCTCGTTCCTGCTGGATTCGCTGGGCAAACAAGTGTGGCCATCACACATCAATATCTCGGAAGACCCGTTCATCGTTCGTGGCAAAGGCAGCTCACCGTTTGACGAGGAGGGAGTACACGTGAAAGCGCGCCAAGTGGTCGAGGCGGGCCGCGTACACGGCTATTTTTTGAGCAGCTATTCGGCGCGCAAACTCGGCATGAAAACCACTGGCAACGCAGGCGGATCGCACAACCTGGTGCTCACCTCGCACCTCACCCGCGCAAGCGACGATTTGGACGCGATGATCGAAAAGCTCGGCACCGGCTTGCTCGTCACTGAGCTGATGGGCAGCGGCGTGAACTACGTGACGGGCGACTACTCGCGCGGGGCCAGCGGCTTTTGGGTGGAGAAAGGCCGCATCGCCTACCCGGTGCATGAAATCACCATCGCCGGCAACATGAAAGCCATGCTCAAGGGCGTGCAGGCCGTGGGTGCGGATACCTACAACTATGGCGCGAAAACGGTGGGGTCGATTTTGATCAACCGGATGAAGGTGGCTGGGAGTTAGCCCTGTAACGCGGCCTTCACCGCCGCCGACACCTGCCCCATGTCCGCCTTGCCCGCCAGCTGGGTTTTGACCAAGCCCATCACCTTGCCCATGTCGCCGGAGCCCGCTGCACGGCCCAGTTCCGCAGCAAGTTTTGCGACGATGGTTTTGACTTCGACCAGCACTTCGTCCGCGCTCAAGCGCTTGGGCAGGTAGGCTTCC
>JANOTE010000400.1:0-2758 GCA_031416195.1 Rhodoferax sp. | reverse complement strand
CCCGCCACGCCGATGTGCGGCGCGCGTCCCAGTGTGCTGGACAACGCGGTGTGGGTGATTTGCAGCGTCTGCAACACATTGTCAAACGTCACGGCTTGAATCGCATCCACCAGCGACAGGTGAATGCTCACCAGCACCACTTTGAGTTCGTGGTTGGCCAGCATCATGCGAACCGGCACGGTAGCAATGGATTTGCCCAGGTATTGCGCGGCCTGCGCTTGCAGCATTTCTGTATGACCGGGAAAGCTGGCGTAAGGCGCGCCAGCAAGGGCCAACGCCTCTTTGTGAATCGGTGCGGTGACGATGGCAGCCACGTCGCCGCGAAGTGCTGCATCGGCCGCCCACACGATGCATTGCCCCGCCGCGCGCCCCGAATCGGCGTTGACCTGACCGACGACGAACGGCGCAGTCGCGCCTTCAGGTTGAAACACTGGAATACATCGCGGCGGGCTGCGAAGCGCCTGCACGGGCTCTTCGATCAATGCGACAGCGAGTGGAATAGCACTGCCCGACACAAACCCCACCGCGCGGCGCAGCGTGGCCACATCGCCCACAACAAAGCAGCCTTCGGTGACCTGCGGCGCATCGCGAAACGCCTTGGCGATGATTTCGGGGCCGATGCCGCTGGGATCACCCAGGGTGATAGCGATGGGCTTACCAGTCATGCTGGATTGTCAATATCGATAAATTCATGCGCCAGCCCCAATTGCTCAGCAACCTGTGCAGCGACGGCAGGCGCGCCGTAGCGCTCAGTTGCGTGATGCCCACAGGCGAGGTACGCAACGCACGCCTCACGCGCGTAATGCGCCTGGGGTTCGGAGATTTCTCCAGTGATGAAGGCATCGGCCCCGGCTGCAATCGCCGCTTCAAAATAATTTTGCGCACCGCCAGTACACCAAGCGATTTTGCGGATTTCTTTGTCTGCAACATCGACCAACGCGACGGGCCGTTTGAGCACCCGTTCAACATGGTTGGCCAAGCTATGCGCTTTGGCGAAGTTACGCCCGTCCATGCGCTTGCCGATGAAACCCAAGGCCTGCTCGCCAAATCGCCCTTGGTCGCCGTTGAACGCCTTTAGGCCCAGCATCAGCCCCAATTGCGCGTTGTTGCCAAGCTCAGCATGCGATCCAGCGGCAAATGATAAGCATACAGGTTGATATCGTGCGCAAGCAAAAGCGCTAGACGCTGCTTCATCCAGCCTACAACACGACCGTCCTGCCCGCGCCAAAACAGCCCGTGGTGTACAAAAATTGCATCAGCCTGCGCCTCAATCGCCGCCTCGATCAAGGCGCGGCTGGCGGTCACGCCCGAGACGATTTTTTTGACCTTGAGTTTGCCTTCGACCTGCAAGCCGTTGGGGCCGTAGTCTTTGAAGCGCTCGGGTTGCAGCAGGGTGTTGAAAGCTTGAAGGAGATCATCGCGAGAGGTCATAGCGTATTTTCGCACCACGACAGCGGCCAGCCCCTCTACAATTTACGCCATGAAACGTCTTTGGCTCTTGTTTTCGCAAACCGCTACCGTGCTGTTGGCGGCTTATTTTGTGGTGGCAACGATGAAGCCGGATTGGCTTCGCGCAGGCAGCGGTGCCCTGCCTGCGCTGGCACTGGTTGAAGCGCCAGCGGCTGCGGCGGGTGCCGTGCCTGCCAACAGCTTTCGGCTGCCGGCGCAAAAGGCATCGCCCGCCGTGGTGAGCATCAATACCAGCAAGGCGGCCCGCACCGACCCGCGCTCCAACGACCCGTGGTTCAAATTCTTCTTTGGCGACAGTGAAAACGCCCCGCAAACCGGCTTGGGCAGCGGCGTGATCGTGAGCAGCAGCGGCTACATCCTGACCAACAACCACGTGGTGGAAGGTGCTGACGAGATTGAAGTGGTACTGAACGATGGCCGCCACGCCATCGCCAAAATCATCGGCACCGACCCGGACACCGACCTGGCAGTGCTGAAAATCGAGCTTGATCGCCTGCCGGTGATCGTGATTGGCAATTCCGACACCCTGCAAGTGGGTGACCAGGTGCTGGCCATTGGCAACCCGTTTGGCGTGGGGCAAACCGTCACATCCGGCATTGTGAGCGCGACGGGGCGCAACCAACTGGGCATCAACACGTTTGAAAACTTCATCCAGACCGATGCGGCGATCAACCCCGGCAACTCAGGCGGTGCGCTGGTGGATGTGAACGGGCATCTGGCCGGGATCAATACCGCCATTTACTCCCGCTCGGGTGGCAACATGGGCATTGGCTTTGCCATCCCTGTCACCACTGCCAAGATGGTGCTTGAGGGGATTGTGAAAGACGGCCAAGTCACGCGCGGATGGATTGGCGTGGAGCCCAATGAACTATCGGCGGAATTGGCCGAAACCTTTGGCCTAAAGGTACCCACCAATGGAAACGCATTGGCCGTTCAAGGTGTGATCATCACCGGCGTGCTGCAAAACGGCCCGGCGGCCGTGTCGGGCATTCGACCCGGCGACATCATCACCCGTGTGGCCGGACAACCGGTCGCGACCGTGCCGCAACTGCTCAGCCAAGTGGCGGCACTCAAACCAGGAACCGCATCCACATTCAGCCTGATACGGCGTAACGACAAGGTGGAGTTGAATGTGACGCCGGATGTGCGGCCTAAGACCCGCCGACCCACCCGACAGTGAGTGGATTTGGTCTTTAATGTGCTATAGTAAATATAGCTATTTGTGCAATTTATACGGGGGCTAAGGCCGTATAAGACTCAAAATTTAGGCAAGATTTCCGTCTTTGCA
>JANOTE010000399.1:0-14228 GCA_031416195.1 Rhodoferax sp. | reverse complement strand
CGGGTGAAAACGCTGTTGGGGTGGTTATCTGCATCGCTCAGGCGATCCAGCCCCTGCTGGCCTCGGCTGGCCGAGTAGACAACCATCTGACCCTTGGGCGGGTCTGGCGGGCTCAGGCCGCGCGATGCGCCACCCACGTTGCGGCCCTTGTTCTTCAAGGGGTTGTCGCGGCAGGCATCCAGCAGCACCAGGCTGAAGGCGGCTTTGGCTTGGCCCAGGTGATCCATGATGTCGTTCAAGGCGTACGAGGTTTTCTCGACCTCGGACTCGCTGTTGGCCTCAATGTCGGTGGGCAGCAGGAAGCTGCCGTTCTTGAGTTGCACGCCGTGGCCGGCGAAGAACACCACCACCTCGTCACCGCCCGTGATGCTGGCGTAAAGCAACTCCATCGCCTTGACCATCGCGCGGTAGCTAAGGTCTTTGTGCAGCACCACTTCAAACCCGGCCGCGCGCAGCTCAGTAGCCATGGCGACTGCATCATTGCCGGCCTTTTGCAACTTGGAGACCTGCTGGTAATTGTCATTGCCCATCACCAACGCGATGCGCTTGGCATGCACCGGCAGCGCGCACAGCCACAGCACGGCGCAACAGACGGAAAATCGCAAAAATCGCGGAAGCATCATGGGGTGAGTGACCCGGCGGTGTGCCGAGGAAGTTGCATTTTGTATCATAAATTCACAATTTTTGCCAATTGGAGCGTTTTGGCGGTCCTTTGCGGGCGATATCGGACAATAGTGTCATGAAGAATCTTCTCCCCAAGCCCACTTGGGCCTTGCTGCAGGACAACCCCAACGCGCTCTTCGTCGATGTGCGCATGGAAATTGAGTCACTGTACGTAGGCCGCCCGCCCGGCGTACACGCCATTGCCTGGTATGAGTACCCGGACTTGATGCCCAATGCCCCCGAGTTCGTGTACCAAGTCGAACGCGAGGCGGGTGACAAGTCGCGCACCGTCGTACTCATTTGCCGCAGCGGCAAGCGCACGGTGGATGCCGCTCTGGCACTGGAGGCGGCGGGCTTCGCTGATGTCGTCAACGTGGTGCATGGCTTTGAGGGCGATTTGAATGAAAGTTTCCACCGCTCTACGGTCAACGGCTGGAGATTTGATGGCCTGCCTTGGGAACAAATGTGACCGTAGTTGACGAAGTTGCCCTGACCGCACCGATCACGCTGACACCCGCACACGCCATCCTGCGCGAGGTGTTTGGCTACGCGCAGTTTCGTGGCCCGCAGCAGGCCATCATCGAGCACATGGTGGCGGGCGGCGATGCGCTGGTGCTGATGCCCACGGGCGGCGGCAAGTCGTTGTGCTACCAGATTCCCGCCATCGTGCGCCAGCAATCCGGGCAGGGCATCACCATCGTCATCTCACCCTTGATCGCCTTGATGCACGATCAAGTGGGCGCCTTGCATGAGGCGGGGGTGAGCGCTGCGTTTTTGAACTCCACGTTGACGTTTGAAGAAGCAACGGAGGTTGAGCGCAGACTGTTGCGTGGCGACATCACCCTGCTGTACTGCGCGCCCGAGCGCGTCACCACGCCGCGCTTTCTATCCCAACTGGATGCGCTCTACGCCCGTCGGCATTTGAGTCTTTTTGCCATTGATGAAGCGCATTGCGTGAGCCAATGGGGCCACGATTTCCGCCCTGAATACCGCGCGCTGACGGTGCTGCATGAGCGCTATTGCGAAGTGCCGCGCATCGCCCTGACCGCCACGGCGGATGACCTGACGCGTGCCGATATTCTGGAGCGCCTGCAACTGCAAACTGCGCGCGCTTTTGTCAGCAGTTTCGACCGCCCCAACATCCGCTACACCATTGTTGAAAAGCAGGAGCCAACGCAGCAACTGCTGCGCTTCATCACGCAGGAGCACGAGGGCGATGCAGGCATCGTCTATTGCCAGTCGCGCAAGCGCGTGGAAGAAATCGCCCGCATGCTGTGTGCCAAAGGTATCGATGCACTGCCCTACCACGCCGGACTGGAGCCGCAAGTGCGCCGCGCCAACCAGGATCGCTTTTTGCGCGATGAAGCGATCGTAATGGTTGCCACCATTGCCTTTGGCATGGGCATCGACAAACCGGATGTGCGCTTTGTCTGCCACCTGGACATGCCCAAAAACATCGAAGGCTACTATCAGGAAACTGGCCGTGCGGGCCGCGATGGCGAGGCCGCCAACGCCTGGATGTGCTACGGCCTGGCCGATGTGGTAAATCAGCGGCGCATGATTGATGAAAGCCCGGCGGGCGAGGAGTTCAAGCAGGGCCTGCGCGGCAAGCTCGATGCGCTGTTGGGGCTGGCCGAAGCGACCGATTGCCGCCGGGTGCGGTTGCTGCGCTACTTTGGCGAACGCAGCCACAACTGCGGCAATTGCGATAACTGTTTAACACCACCGGACGTGTGGGACGGCACCGATGCCGCCCGAAAACTGCTCTCCACCATCTACCGCATCCAGCAGCACAGCGGCATCAGCTTTGGCGCAGGCCACATCATGGACATCCTGCGCGGCAAAACGACCGAGAAAGTCAACCAGTTTGGCCATGCGCAGCTCAGCACTTTTGGCATTGGCAGCGATTTGTCTGAAGTGCAAATGCGCGGCGTGCTGCGCCAGTTGATAGCGCTGGATGCGGTAGCGGTGGACGCGCAGGCCTTCAATACGCTGAAGCTCACTGACGGCTCGCGCGCCGTGCTCAAAGGCGATGTGCAGGTGCGCCTGCGTGAGTCGGTCTTGTCCACCAGCGGCTCGGGCAAGGCCTCAGGCACGCTTCGCAAAGGCAAAAAACCAGTCGGCGAAAAAACCGCCAAAATCACCCTGCCCAAAGCCGCCATTGCGCTGGATGATGCCGCGCAGGCGCGCTTTGTCGCACTCAAAGTCTGGCGTGCCGAGGTCGCCACGGAGCACAACCTGCCCGCCTACGTTATTTTCCATGATGCCACCCTAGCCATCATCGCGCAGCAAAGTCCGCAAACGCTGGAACAGCTCAATGGCATCAGCGGTATTGGTGCGAGAAAGCTTGAAGCCTATGGCGAGGCGGTGCTGCGGATCAATGCGCTGGTGACTGGTGCGCATTGACAAGCGACCGGCGCACCTGAACGACACCGCGCCTCGAGCCCGCCAGGCGGCTTCGAAAAACAAAAACCCCGCCGAAGCGGGGTTTGTATTAGGCGCAACCGCAGACTGCGTGCAGTCTTTTCGCAGCCTATTTATTTTTGCGGCGACGGCTCAATGCCAGACCCGTCAAACCAAGACCGAGCAATGCCAGAGAAGCTGGCTCGGGTGTCTCATTGAGCGGCGTGATCAAAATCTGGAAAACTCCCGTCGTGTCGGCGTTCTCGGCGGTGCGAAAACCCTGGCAACCGGCTACAGCACCGGCCGCAGCGCAAGCCCCATTCGACAGCGGGCCGTAACCAGTACCCGAGAAACTCACGAAGTAAAGTTTGGGGTCAAAGCCGTTGACGGCACCATCTGAGTCGTAGGGCAGCACGAAGTCAAGGGTGTTATTAGTGATCACAAAAATGTCGGCGCAGCCGTTGCCGTTGAGGGGGCCTGTGATCGCTGTCGTGCCGTCGGCACAAATGCCCGATGCCGGCGTATTGGGTGTTTCGATGAACTTGACACCAAAGGTGATACTACCGAACTCGGTAGGCCCGCCAGCAGGGGTCGTACCTGTCAATAACAAGGACGCCAGAATATTCACTGACGAGAGCGATGGCGCGAAAATAGGGTTGTTTTTGTGGGTGATCGTCACCGTCGGTGTTATAACGTTCGTATCGACCAATGTAGGGCCGAAGTTTGCAATCACCAAGCCGCTTTGACCTGCAGCGGTGGCGGCGGTACCCCAATGCAGTTGGGTATTGCCAGCGCTCAAGACCGGGTCAGGCGCGACATTGCTTCCTGGTATGACGGTAGACGGGTCAAATGTTGTGAGGTCAATGACCGTCCATTGTGTAACCAGTGGAGAGGCTTGCGCGACACCAGTGCACATTGCAAGAGCAGCAATCGTGGTGCAAAGCAATTTAGGTATTTTCATGATGTAACTTAGTAGATAGGGCGAACAGATTAAAACAAAGTGGAAGCAGAAACGAAAATACTCCCTCACGCACCTATTTAAGCAACTTCGATGCCAAAAATCAAATCGGTGACAATTTTTACATTAAATCAATAGGTTAGGAATATTGTTACGTTTAGGAAAAGATGCTCACGAAGTCAAGTGATAAATTTTCCGACACCCCTGCCGCTGATTTGGCATCGCCGCGCTGACCCTCGACCAGGGCAACTCGCCAATAATTTTGAATCACAATCGATGCCGATCTTCCCAAGGACAACCCCATGACATTGCCCCGCTCAACCCGTCAACTTATCAGCTCAGGCTCTTCCTTTGAAGCAGACATCGGCTACTCGCGCGCGCTCGTCAGCGGTGACTTTGTTTTTGTCTCTGGCACCACGGGTTTTGACTACAGCACGATGACGATTTCAGACGACGTAGCCGACCAAGCCCGCCAAGCCTTAAGCAACATCGAAGCCGCGCTGAAGCAAGCAGGTGCCAGCTTTGCCGACGTGGTGCGGGTCAACTATGTGGTGCCCCACGCTGCTGACTTTGAAGCCTGCTGGCCCGCACTGCGCGAGGCCTTTGGCAGCGCCAGACCTGCAGCGATGATGATCAGCGCCGGCCTGCTGGATGCGCGTATGAAGATTGAGATCGAAGTGACGGCACACAAACCCGGATAAGGTTGTGGAGGTAAAAATTAACCTGTGAGTTAATTTTTAAGATAGATGAGCAAATTCCGGACAAAATACTGATTTTTTAATGCTCTAGCTCCCGAATAATGTGCATAACATGCTATTTAGTATATAGCAAATTGTTTTATCCATATTGCCTTGAGATTACTGCAAGAACCCCATGCCCCGGTTCTCACGCACTTCGGGCTTGATGCGGTGCTCGGCTTGGAGCTGCTCCAGAAACTCGAGGGCACCGAGTTCTGAATCCAAGATCACCGCCTGGCGCTTGACGGCTGCAAAGTCGCCGGGGCACAGCTGATCCAAAAGGCCAAGCTGGCTTCGAATCTCACCGGTGAGTAAACTTGAATCGTTCGCCAGCGCTACCACCACAAAAATCTTCTCGCGCTGATCTTTGGTAAGCGTTTTGAATTTGATCTTGAACGTGAAGCGGCGCAGCGCGGCTTGGTCGAGCCGATCCAGCAGATTGGTGGTGCAGATGAAGATGCCGTTGTAGCGCTCCATGCCTTGCAGCATTTCGTTCACCTCGGTCACCTCATAGGTACGCTGGGCACCGCGGCGGTCCATCAAAAAACTGTCGGCCTCGTCCAGCAGCAACACAGCTTTTTCAGCCTCGGCTTCGCGGAACATGGCCGCCATCTGCGCTTCAGTTTCGCCCACAAACTTGCTCATCAAATCGCTGGCCTGTTTAATGATGAGCGGCTTTTCCAGCGCCGTCGCAATGTGCTCGCCCAAGGCAGTTTTTCCCGTGCCGGGAGCGCCGTAAAAACACAGGGCGCCGTGGCCGCGCGCCTTCAATGCCTCCACAATGCGCGGCACTTCATAGCGACTCTCGGTGTTGAGCATGGACAAGTCGTACTGCGTGACCATGCGCCGCGCGGCAAGCACTTCCGGGCGAGTGCCCAAAGCCAGGTCGGCATTTTTAAGCTGGCGCTCAATCAGCTTTTCAATCGGCGACGGTTCCAGCGAGATCTTGCCATCCGCGTCAATCGGAACGTCGATATGCGGCGGCAACCCCGCCAAGCCCGCAAAGCGCACCGCCGTGCGGATCTGCGCAGGCGTGAGGCCCTTGCGCGAGGTGAGCTTGGCGACAAACGCATCCGACACCGCAACGCCTTCCAGTGTTTTGCGCACCACGCCCTCACGCGCGCCGGGCGGCGGTGATTTGAGTTCGAGGTGGTAGGCAAAGCGGCGGCGAAAGGCCGGGTCGATCTGCTCGATTCGGTTGGTAACCCAAATGGTGGGCACGCTGTTGGATTCCAGAATCTGATTCACCCAGGCCTTGCCGTTCACACTGCTGGTGCCTGGTGCGGCCACCTGCTCGGCGCGTGCCAGCAATTGCGCCGCCTCGCTGGAGATCGGCGGGAACACGTCTTCCACCTCGTCAAACAGCAGCGCAGCCTGCTCGCTGCCCTTAAGGAACACCTGGGCGATTTGCAGCGAGCGGTAGCGGTCGCGTCCACTCAAAGAATTGCCATCGCGGTCGGCATATTCGACTTCATAAAGCTCCAGGTTGGCGGCTTGGGCCACTACCTTGGCCAATTCGGTTTTGCCAGTGCCGGGCGGGCCGTAAAGCAGGATGTTGACACCGGCCTCCTTGCGCGCCACGGCATTGCCAATCAGACGGCAAAGCACATCGGTATCGTCTTTCACGTACGAGAAATCATCCACCGTCAACTGGCTTTTGGTGGAGGGACGGGTGAACACTGCCATCAGCTCCGCTTCATCGCGGTACTCGCGCATGAGTACGGGTGGCAGCTTTTCGCTAACCTTCATCAGGTCTGCCAAATCGGTGATGTTGTGCTCGGAGATCAGGTTCTCGACCATGCCGATGCGCTCCAGGCGCGAGCCCGCGCGCAGGGCTTCGCCGACTTCTGCCGCCTTGACGCCCGCCACCTCGGCAATCGCCGCGTAGGCTTCAGGCGCGTTGTTGACCTTGAACTCGACCAGAATGCTGCGCAAATCACGCTGGTAGCGGGCCAGCGTGCCATAGAGCAGCAAGGCGCGCTCGGCTTTGTTGAGTTGCAGCAAGCCAGCCAGTGCGTCGATGTTTTTCTCGACCAGGGTGGACTGTTTTTTCAGCGCGTGGGTGAGCCAGTCGCCGGTGGCGGACAACAGCGTGATCAGATCTTTGGGCTGGTCTTTCGCGTATTCATCCAAATAGAAGAACAGCGTGCCTTCTTCATACGGGCCGCGCCAGATTCCGAACTTGGCGAGGAAATCCGGGCCACTCAAGGCCTCGTGGCCACGCCAGTTTTCATTGGTAGCGCAGCGGCGGGTGAGGAACTCTCGCACGCGGGTGAGCACCGACAGCGGCCACACCAAATGGCGGCCTGCCAGTGAGATCAGGCTGTTGAGGTCGCGCCGCGCGTTGAAGGTGGCACCCTGGCGCACCGCCAAGGTCAGCACAAAATGCGAGCACATCAAGTCCAGCAAGGGCGCGTCTTTAAGCCCCGGCGACGCCAGAGTTTGCCCACCACTTGAACCCGCCATCAATCGCTTGACCATTCACCCCTCCTGTAGAAAACTACTTAACGAGAAGAACCACACTAATTTACCCAAATCACCCATGACCTGTTGACGCGCACGGGTTTCTCTCAACAGGGCAACGCGTTTCACCCAACACGCCAACGTGTTTCACATTAACGCAGACCGGATCGACTTGGAAGACATGCAACACACCGATCGTGAAATCTGCAACACTTGTGCGCAATGATTCAACTCAAAAACATCCAGGATGCCGCACAAAGGCTTGAGGGGCAGATCTTGCGGACACCGTGTGTCGCATCCAGAACGCTGTCTGACATCACCGGCGCGCAGGTTTTTCTCAAGTTTGAAAACTTGCAGTTCACATCTTCCTTCAAAGAGCGTGGCGCATGCAACAAGCTGGTACAGATCGAAAACCGCGAAGCTGGCGTGATCGCCATGAGCGCGGGCAACCACGCGCAGGGGGTGGCGTACCACGCACAGCGCTTGTGCATGAAGGCGACCATCGTGATGCCGCGCTTCACCCCCGGCGTGAAAATTGAGCGCACGCGCGGCTTTGGGGCAGAAATTGTGTTGCATGGCGACACGCTGGACGAGGCCCGCAATCATGCGCTTGCACTTGCCAAGGCGCAAGGGCTGACTTTTGTCCACCCGTATGACGATGCCGACATCGTCACCGGCCAGGGCACCGTGGCGCTGGAGATGCTGCAAGAGGTGCCTGATCTCGACGCATTGATCATCGCCGTAGGCGGCGGTGGCTTGATTGCGGGCATGGCGAGCGCAGCCAAAGCGATGAAACCCGGCATCGAAATCGTTGGCGTGCAAACCACGCGCTTTCCCGGCATGTTCAACGCCATCAAAGGCACCAACTTTCCGCAGGGCAGCAACAGCATTGCCGAAGGCATCGCGGTCGGCACGCCGGGTGTGATCCCGACGGCCATCATCAAGCAGTTGGTGGATGACCTGGTGCTGGTGGACGAGGGGGATATCGAGCAGGCCATCGTCATGCTGCTGGAAGTTGAAAAGACGCTGGTGGAAGGCGCTGGCGCCGCCGGGTTGGCCGCACTGCTGAAATACCCCGAACGCTTCCAGGGCAAGCGGGTCGGCCTGGTGCTGTGCGGTGGCAATATCGACCCGCTGCTCTTGGCCGCGATCATCGAGCGCGGCATGGTGCGCGCGGGCCGTCTGGCGCGTATCCGCGTGAGCGCGCGCGACGTGCCGGGCTCGCTGGCCACCATCACCGCTACCGTGGCGCAGGCGGGCGCGAATATCGACGAGGTGCATCACCAGCGCGCATTCACCACGCTGTCTGCGCAAAACGTGGAGATTGAGCTGGTGATTCAAACCCGCAACCGCGTACACATTGCCGATGTATTGGCGCAACTGCACGCAAAGGGGCTACAGGCCGAGATGGTTTGAACGCGGGTCTCGAGCCTTGCCGTAGAGATAATGCGGCATGGACATCGCCACACTTCAAGACGCCATTCCCACTTATTTCGCCCCCTGGATTCAGGACATGGGCCTGCTGGTGGAGGCCTTTGGCGAGAGTAAAGTAACACTGAGGCTGCCCCTTTCCAGCCGCCTCTCCCGTACCGGCAACCAGTTGTGCGGCCAGGCTTTGATGGCTGCGGCAGACACCGCCATGGTGCTGACATTGATCAATTACTTTGGCGAGTTGAAACCCTGCACCACCGTTCAGTTGAACACAGTGTTTCTGCGACCCGTGTTCGACCAGGATTGCCTGGTGACGGCCCGCCTGATTCGCGCGGGCCGCTCACTTGCATTCGGTGAAATTGATATTCGCGGTGCCACCGATGACAAGAGCGTGTGCCGCGTGACCACCACCTTTGCGATGCTGCCTGGCTGATGGGCGCTGAGCAGGCACGAACGGGTAAAATACCTATGCTTCGTATTGCCCAATTTTGAAGGAAACGCCATGTCTACGCCTGCCAAACCCCATGAAACCACCCCCGAGCACACGCCCGATGCGACAGAAGCCATCGTGCCGTTAATCCCCATCGTGTTGCCCATCGTCGGTGGCGTGTTGATGTTCTTGTTGGCGTTTATCGCCGTTTCAATGGCCTGAACCTTGCGTTTCAATGGCCTGAAATAGCCGATTTGTCCGAGGTCAGCGCGGCCTCGGCACACCAACACGCGCGCACCCCTACGTCGGCATAAGGCAATGCAAGTTTTGCATAACTTTCGGCAGTAATGGGTTGGTAACTCGCAGTTGAGTTCATAAAATCGTCATCTCTCTTTTGGGCGAAGCTGCTTTTTTGGCAGCCTAGTCCGTGGTTTCAGCCCTTAGTTTTGGGCCGTTTTCTCCAAGTCCGCCCTGCGCGTGCGGCGATTTCGAAAAGACGATTTTTAAACCAGGAGCCGTTCGATGAACTCACCCATGATGCAAGGCTTGAATCTTCAAACCCCAAGCTACGTCAAAAATGCTGCCCTCATCGCGTGGGTGGCCGACATGGTCGCCCTGACCCAGCCTGATGCCATTCACTGGTGCGACGGCTCGCAAACCGAATACGACCGCTTTTGCCAGCAACTGGTGGACGCGGGCGTTTTCAAGCGGTTGAACCCTGCGAAACGGCCTAACAGCTTTCTGGCCTGGTCAGACCCGACCGACGTGGCCCGGGTCGAGGACCGCACTTTCATCTGCTCTGAAAAACAGGAAAACGCTGGCCCCACTAACAACTGGATGGCACCTGCCGAGATGCGCGCCACGTTGAACCCGCTTTTCCATGGCTGCATGCGTGGCCGCACCCTGTACGTGGTGCCGTTCTCGATGGGGCCGCTGGGCTCGCCCATCGCGCACATTGGCGTGGAGCTGTCAGACAGCCCGTATGTTGCCGTCAACATGAAGATCATGACGCGCATGGGCAAAGCGGTGTATGACGTGCTCGGGGTCAATGGTTCTTTCGTGCCGTGCATCCACACTGTGGGCGCGCCGCTTGAGCCTGGCCAGGCCGACGTGAAATGGCCTTGCAACAAGACGAAATACATCGTGCATTACCCCGAAACCCGCGAAATTTGGAGTTACGGCTCGGGCTACGGCGGCAACGCGCTCTTGGGCAAGAAATGCTTTGCGTTGCGGATTGCCTCCACGATGGGCAGAGACGAAGGCTGGCTGGCTGAGCACATGTTGATTTTGGGAGTTAGCAATCCTCAAGGTAAAAAATACCACGTCGCGGCAGCCTTCCCCAGCGCCTGCGGTAAAACCAATTTCTCGATGCTGGTGCCGCCGGCTGGCTTTGACGGCTGGAAAGTCACCACCATTGGCGACGATATTGCCTGGATCAAGCCCAGCGCGGACGGCAAGCTGTACGCGATCAACCCCGAAGCCGGCTACTTCGGCGTAGCGCCCGGCACCAACATGCTGACCAACCCGAACTGCATGCTGAGCCTGACCCAAGACACCATCTTCACCAACGTCGCCCTGACTGACGACGGCGACGTGTGGTGGGAAGGCCTGGAGCACGACAGCGGCAGCCTGCCTGCCCATTTGATCGACTGGCAGGGCCGCGACTGGACGCCGCAAATCGCCAAAGACAACGCCGTGGACGGCAAGCCCCGTGCGGCAGCACACCCCAATTCGCGCTTCACCGTGCCCGCCACCAACAACCCGGCGCTGGACGCGGCTTGGGACGACCCCAAAGGCGTGCCAATTGACGCCTTCATCTTCGGTGGCCGCCGCTCCACCACGGTGCCACTCGTGTCGCAGGGCCGCAACTGGGTGGAAGGCGTTTACATGGCCGCCACCATGGGCAGCGAAACGACCGCCGCCATCGCCGGTCAACAGGGCGTGGTGCGCCGCGACCCGTTCGCCATGATCGCCTTCGCCGGTTACAACATGAGCGACTACTTCCAGCACTGGCTCACCCTGGGCGAAAAGCTCACGGCCCAGGGCGCGAAATTGCCCGCCATTTTCTGTACCAACTGGTTCCGCAAGGGTGCTGACGGCAAATTCGTCTGGCCCGGCTACGGCGAGAACATGCGCGTACTGAAGTGGATGATTGATCGGATCGAAGGCACCGCCTCAGGCGTGGATCAACCGTTTGGCGTCAGCCCCACCTACGAAGCGCTCAACTGGACCGGCCTGAACTTCAGCCAAGACCAGTTCAACACCGTCACCAGTTTCGACAATGCCGCGTGGCAATCCGAACTGAAACTGCACACCGAGCTGTTCACCCAGCTGAAGCACCACCTGCCGAAAGAGCTGGAAGAAACGCGGGTAAAGCTGCAAAAGCGGCTGGCAGCGCAGATTGAAGGGTGATGGGCTGAAAAATGCTAAAAATTAACCTATAAGTTAATTTTTTAGTGAATCTTACGAATTTTATTCAAATTTTATTCAAATTTTGAATATATTAGCGCCTTAGCTCCCGAATTATGTGCGTTGTATGCTATGTATAATATAGCAAATTGATGCCGTTGTACGTGACGCGGACAACGGCATCACTGTTCGCGCCAAGATGCAGTTAATGCCTGTGTGGTTCGCTCCAGCTCCCGCCATGCCCAGGTGCGGCGCACCATCCGCCCGGGCAGTCGGCTCATTCAGTGGCAAGCGCCATCACTGCGCCAACACCGGCAATCGCGCCGGGTAGTGACCAGCGGCTGTGGTGGCTGACGGGCTGCCCCTGCGTGACTGGCTCCAAATCCTGCCCGAAGCGCGGGCAGCGGGCATCCAAAATACGCGCCACGCCATGTTTGGCAAGTAGTTCGCCGGACAATGCGGACAGCCTGCCGCTGGCAACCACCCGCACCACCGTGTCAGACGGGTCAGGGAAAGCGGGGGCGATTTGGGCAAATAGCTGTTCAGCCCATTTCACCCGCCACTTTTCCCGTGCGCTGTGGGTAATCCATTTGCTGACGTGCTGTGTCAGGCGCGGCGGGCAGGCGACCATGATCCACGTAGTTGCTGGTTCGGCGCTGCTCTTCATCGGGGCCAGTTGCTGCAATGCGTGGGCGGCATCGTCCACATAAACAATGATTTTGTCCATGATGCACTCCTTTGGGTTGTTAAAACGTGAGAGAAAGCAGTTTTTGCGACAGACGGCAGATCAGTGCTGAATGGAGATACCGTTAGATCGGGCGGTGCGTCGGTTGGCCCATTGCCCGGCCAGCAACACGCCGATCACTGCGAGGCCATAGGTGCCCCAGCGGGCGGCAGTGTGGAGCAATTCGGGCGGATCGAACACCGCGTCGAGTACTGGCTCGCTGATGATCATCTTGGCAGCTGTTGCCGCCAACACGGCGGCACCCAGTTTGATGATCACGGGGAATCGCTCCACCATCTTCAGCACCACGGAGCTGCCAATCACCACGATAGGTACGCTGATCAGCAAGCCAATGATCACCAAGCTCATAGTGCCTTGGGCAGCGCCTGCCACACCCAGCACGTTGTCCACGCCCATCAGCGCATCGGCGACAACGATGGTCTTCATGGCCCCCCAAAAGGTGGCGGCCGCAGGGCTGCCGTGTTCGCCTTGCCCGGCATCCTGTGCCAGCAGCTTGTACGCGACCCACAGCAAACCCAGACCGCCTGCCAGCATCAAGCCAGGCATTTTGAGCAGCCAGACCACGCCCAAGGTCATCACCGAGCGCACGGCAATCGCACCCACCGTGCCCCAAATGATTGCGCGCCTTTTAAGCTTGTCCGGCAAGTGGCGTGCGGCCAGTGCAATGACAATCGCGTTGTCGCCAGCCAGCACCAGGTCGATAAGGATGATGGCGAGCAGCGCAGACCACCAGGGGGTAGACATGAATTCCATGACAGTTCTTTCGAGTCGGTTCGATCAACCACCCAAAGCGATCAGGTCAACGTCGATGAGGTGACGCAACAACGTCACCCAACACGCCTCAACTCGACCCGCAATGGGCACCAATCGAAGGTCTGGCTCGACATGAAATCATGCGATGTGTGTCCAGCAAGCCGGAAGCTCTGTATGGTTGCATTGCTTCGTGATGACGGCTTGCTGATACCTTTTGCTGCAATCGCCATCAAGGCGACCTTCCTGTGCTGCAAAAAGCGGGAGCTACTCCCCTTCGTGCTGCATTCTCACATCAGTCGGCTAATCCGTTCAAGTGTTGAGGTCATCTGACGGGCAGTGGTGGCGGCAAGGGGGCTATGATTTGCTTCCCGCCGCACCAGCGTTCAAACCATCGTGTGCGATCCAAACCTTCAGTTTTCAACCCAGCATGGCAGGCATTCACATCACCGACATTGAATCGGCCATCAACTTCTGGCGCGATAAAAACCCGTCGCCCGACGGGTTTTCACTGGCGGTGGAGATTCGCGCGCTGGCCGAGGTTTATGCCTTGATGATCTTTCACCATGAAGTGCTGGCCGATGAATTCACGTTCCCCAAAACCGCTTTGGCTGCTTGGCTTACCTGGTACGCGAGTACGCCGGACACCCCTTGCATCGCCATTTGCTCAACCAGCCAGGGCGACGAAACCTGCAAAGGCTGTGGCCGCAGTTTTGAGGAAGTGCAGCACTGGGTCGATATGCGCCCGGCTGAAAAGCGCCAGACCTGGCGGCGTATCACGATGGAAAATTCAAGCTGGCGGTTCAACAAATATGCAGAAAGAGCCGCCGAGTCAAGGCAGGATCAGGTCGGCGGCGCACTCAGCGCAGCGGCATCAAGGGGGAGGCCGAAGGCCGCAGGACAGCCGGGGGAGCTGAGTGTGCCGTCGGCCTGACCCAGTCCACGGGCACTCATGAGCCCCCGGTCACTTCCAACGAATCGGCTCAATGTCGACTGTATTGCTGCCATCCCCCAACATCAGCACCCCCTCCTGAATTGTCGCCTGCAATTGCATGCTGCGTTGCGCCATCGGTATCAGCGCCAGCGCGGCGACGGTGGGTACTCTGAACACGCTCAAGTTCTGCGGGCGGGCCAATTTGGTCTGGATGCCCTTCCACCACACCTCGGCAGAATGGCTAAAGCAGTACAGCACGACCTCGTCAGCCTTGCCGCAGGCTTTGAGCAGCGGCTTGTCTTCGG
>JANOTE010000398.1:0-1768 GCA_031416195.1 Rhodoferax sp. | reverse complement strand
CGCACCGGCGCCACCCGCAGACGCATTCAGCGTAATGTTTTTCTCCAGCAGATATTCATGGATGTCGATGATGCGGCAGCCGGGAAAGATTTTGTCGAACTCATAGCCTTGCAGTTGGTCGTAGCAGGTGCCGCAGCTCACCACCACGGTTTTGATGTCGAGGTAGTTCAGCGTGTTGGCCACGCGGTGGAACAGCACGCGGTTGTCGGTGATGATCTTCTCGGCTTTGTCAAACTGGCCGCTGCCGCGCTGCGGGTAGCCGCAGCACAGATAGCCCGGCGGTAAAACCGTTTGCACACCGGCGTGCCAGAGCATGGCTTGCGTGGCAAGCCCCACTTGGCTGAACAGCCGCTCGGAGCCGCAGCCGGGGAAGTAAAACACCGCCTCGGTCTCTGCCGTGGTGGCTTGGGGGTTGCGGATGATGGGCACGTAGTCGCCATCTTCAATGTCGAGCAGCGCGCGGGCGGTTTTCTTGGGCAAACCGCCGGGCATCTTTTTGTTGATGAAGTGGATGATTTGCTCTTTGATCGGCGCAGCCCCCAGCGTGGCGGGCGGCGCTGACGTCTGCTTTTTGGCAGCAATGCGCAGCACTTGATTCGCCAGGCGCTGAACCTTAAAGCCGACATCGACCATCGCCAGGCGCATCAGCTTGATGGTTTGCGGGCTGGTGGCGTTCAAAAACCTCATGGCCAGCGCATTGCCGGGGCGGAATGACTTTTGGCCCATCTTGCGCAGCAGGTTGCGCATGTTCATCGAGACTTCGCCAAAGTCGATATCGACCGGGCACGGGCTCAGGCATTTGTGGCACACCGTGCAGTGATCCGCCACGTCTTCAAACTCCTGCCAATGGCGCAGGCTGATGCCGCGGCGGGTTTGCTCCTCGTACAGAAAGGCTTCCACCAGGAGCGACGTGGCGAGAATTTTGTTGCGCGGGCTGTACAGCAAATTCGCCCGCGGCACGTGGGTGGCGCACACGGGCTTGCACTTGCCACAACGCAGGCAATCTTTCACAGAATCGGCAATTGCGCCAATGTCGCTTTGCTGCATGATGAGCGACTCATGCCCCATCAAACCAAAGCTGGGCGTGTAGGCGTTGGTCAAGTCTGAATGGCGTTTTCCCAGGCTAACGATTTCTGCCGCTGAGGCTTTGGGAGAAATTTTCAGCGCCTCGCCGTCTACCGAAGGAGACCTCATGTCTACCGAAGGGGGCCTTATGTTCCGCAGCAGCTTGCCTTTGTTGAAACGCCCTTCCGGGTCAACGCGAGCTTTGTAGTCCGCGAACGGCTGCAACTCTTCGTCGCTCAAATACTCCATCTTGGTGATGCCAATGCCGTGTTCACCGGAGATGACACCGTCAAGCGAACGGGCCAGCGCCATGATGCGTTTGACGGCACCGTGCGCGGCTTGCAGCATCTCGTAATCGTCACTGTTCACCGGCAAATTGGTGTGGACGTTGCCATCGCCCGCGTGCATGTGCAAGGCCGCCCACACGCGGCCTTTGAGCACGCGCTTGTGGATGGCCGAGCACTCATCCAATATCGGCTTGAAGGCGGCTCCGCTGAAGATGCCTGCGAGCGGCGCGCGTATCTGGGTTTTCCAACTCGCGCGCAAGCTGTGATCTTGCAGTTGAAGGAACAGCGCATCCACGTTTTGCAGCCAGCCGAGCCACAGCGTGCGCACGTCAACAATCAGCGCCAGTGCCTGAGCGACGCGCTCGGCCAGCAGGTCGGGCGAGGCGACTTCGTTCAGGTCGTCATGCTTGCCCAAG
>JANOTE010000397.1:0-4618 GCA_031416195.1 Rhodoferax sp. | reverse complement strand
CGGCCCGTTCCGCGACGCAGTTGGATCAAGCGGCAACCTGGGCAAGGCTGATAAAAAGGTTTACCAGATGGACCCCGGCAATACCGATGAGGCGCTGCGTGAGGTCGCCATTGACATCGCTGAAGGCGCGGACATGGTGATGGTCAAGCCCGGTATGCCCTACCTGGACATCGTGCGCCGCGTGAAAGATGAGTTCCGCGTGCCGACGTTTGCCTACCAGGTCTCAGGCGAATACGCCATGCTCAAGGCGGCAGCGCAAAACGGCTGGCTGGATCATGATGCCGTGATGATGGAGAGCCTGCTGGCCTTCAAGCGCGCGGGCGCAGACGGCGTGCTGACCTACTTTGCGCGGGATGCGGCCCGGCTGCTTCAAAAGGTGTAGCGAATGCGCATCATCAGCATCACCTCCGGTGGCATTGCCGAGTCAGCTGAGTTGCCCGTGCGCATACCCGACCACGGCTACTTGTGGGTGGCATGTGCACGGCGCGAGTTTGAGGTGATACAGGCGCAAATCCAGGCCACGCTGCAAACCCTGTGCGGCATGCAACTGGTGGACTTGCACATAGCCGATTTGATGAACAACCAATTGCCGTCTCACTACGACTACACCTCGCAATACGACGTGCTGGTGTTTCGCAGGCTGGCCACGGGCACCAGCGAGACCGATTTGTCCCAGCCGGGCCTGCCGCTACAGACATCGGGCCTCACTGCCGCGCGCGGCGGGCCGCCCGTGCTCAAACGAATCGACACCAGCCCGGTGGGGTTTGCCGTGTTTGATCGCATTTTGCTCACAGTGCACCCCACCGATTGCGCCGTGCGCGATGCGTATGCCGCCAAGCTGTTGACCGCCACTTCTACCGAATCCCGTGCCGCCGGTTCGCGTCTGCCCACCAGCCCGGCCGACCTGATGCTGCGCATCATCAACCAAATGGTAGACGGCTTTCTGGACCTGCGCCGCACACTCACACACCAGTTGGATCATTGGCAAAACGAGTTGATCAACCCACGCTCGCGCTTCAACAACTGGAACTCCCTGTTGGACACCCGGCTCGCACTGCATCATTTGGACGAGGTCTGCGAAGACCAGCGTGCGGCCCTGCAAGACTGGATTGAGGCGCTCAAAACTTGGCCAGAGGCAAAAACTGCCGCCGAGTCGCGTGAGCGTGACTTGCTGCAAGTGCGCAGCCGCGACGTGCTGGAGCACATTGAGCGTGTGGTGCACCATGTGCGCCGCCTGGAGCAAAGTGCCGAGACAGCGGTGCAGATTCATTTCAGCGTGCAAGGAAGCCGCACCAACGACATCATGCGCACCCTCACAGTGCTCACCGCCATCTTCCTGCCGTTGAACCTGATCACGGGCTTCTTCGGCATGAACTTTGACGGGCTGCCGCTGATTCACAATGCCACCGGCGTTTTTTGGGCGATTGGTTTGATGGCTATCGTCGCCACGGTGCTAGTTGCCGTGTTCTGGCGAAAGCGGTATTTGAGACGCTCGGGGCGGTAGCAAGCCATCGATTGTTGCGTAAATATTTACTATATAAATAGTAGCATATTGTGCAATATATACGAGAGCTAGAAGCGTATTTTCTTAATAATTTTTGCCATTTTGCCATTTTTTCTTCTAAAATTAACTCTCAGGTTAATTTTTCACAGCATGAATGCAGTACACGGCGAGCAATGAAGTTCCATCACTTGACATCTTTCAGGCCAAACAGCGCAGCCCCGTTGTTCCAGGCAATTTTGCGGGACACGTGGGCGGGCAGGTCGCCCAGCCAGGTGCGGTAGCCCTTCATCAACTCGTCTTAATACTGCCAGTGCTGGTTGACCCAGGTGTCCGAGCCGATCATGAAGCGGCTAGCGTACTTGGGTCGTAATCGGCACGGTTTCGATAGAGGCGGATGAAGGGCACCATATGCAACTCGCGCTTGGATTGCCAGCGCGGTGCATAAAGTGGCAATTCGCTTGATCTGCATCCGCTTTAGCCGACGTGCTTTTCAAAAAACTTCAGCGTGCGCTCCAGCGCCAGCGTGGCGGCAGGCGCGTTGTACGAGCCGCGCTGGTCGCAGTTGAAGCCATGGTCGGCCGCGTAAATCTCAACCTTGCAACCGGTTTGCGCCGCCTTGAAGGCGTTCACCGTGGGCAGAGTGATGTGTTTGTCCTGGTCGCCAAAGTGGCACAGTACGGGGCACAGCGGCTTGCGGGTGGCCTCGTCTCCCACCGTCATGCCACCGCCGTAGTACGGCACAGCAGCGGCCACACCTTGCAGCATGCAGGCCGCGCGCCAGGTCAGCAGCCCACCCCAGCAGTAGCCCACCACGCCCACCAGCGCGCCGCGCCCGCCGGTGGGTACGGTGTCTTCGGTGGACATTTTGGCGGCGGTAGCAGCGTATTTCACCGCCGCCTGAATGTCCTGCATTACCAGCGGCGTGATGGCACTGCCAGACGGGCTCATCAGCGCCTCCACAGCGGCTTTCAGCGCCATGCCAGCGCCCATATCGTCAGCCGTATAGCCCAGCTCCACGCCTTCTTTAATGCGGTGAAAGGTGGCGGGTGCCACGGCCAGGTAGCCGGCCTCGGCGAATCGGTCTGTCACATTGCGGATGTGCGAATTCACACCAAAAATTTCCTGCAACACGACGATGGCACCTTTGGGTGTGCGCGGTGGCAGCGCGACGTATGCGGGCAGGGTGAAGCCGTCTTCAGAGGTGAGTTCGACCGACATCGAGCGAGTTTCTGACATGAATATTCCTTGTATTGTTGGTTGAAAAAAATTACAAAATTCTAAAAATTCTAAAAACTCAAAGCACCTGCATCAGGCGTCTCTGCAAAAACTCAAGCCGATCCTGGCCCCAGAAGATTTCACCGTCCACCACGTAGCTCGGTGCGCCAAAAACATTCGCAGCAATGGCGGTCTGCGTGTTGGCTTGAAACTTGTCCTGCACGGACGTGCTGCGTGACAGCTCAAGCCGATTGGCGGCAAGCCCACACTGCGCCAGCAACACTGCCAGAGTTTCAGGATTGGCGATGTCCATTTCCTGCTCCCACACCGCTTTGAATACCGCACCGCTAATGCGCATCGCGGCATCCACGCCATCATTCAAATCCACCGCAATGATCAAGCGCGCCGCATCGTCACTGGCCACTGGGAAAAACTTGGGCTGGATGTACATCGGCACGTTCATCGCATCGCGAAACCGCGCCAGCTCGACCAAGCGGTAAGCTTGGCGCTGCGGCGCGCGCTTGGGCAACGGCAAACCCCCGGAAATGGGAAATATTTGGCCGTAGTCCACGGGGCGAACGTTGACCTTGGCATTGGCCGCTGCGGCGATGGCGGTGAAGCGCTCGTGGCCGAAGTAAGTCCACGGGCTTTGCGGCGCAAAATAGTAGTCAATGGTGGCGTTCACGGGGTCTCCATTCTGTGAGCAGGACATTAAAGTTAACATCATTGTGCCCCTACCTTTTCATCCGTTATCCCAACCCATCAAAAAATATGAACCCAGTCGTCCTCATCACCGGTGGCTCGCGCGGCATTGGTGCTGCCACAGCGCTGCTTGCAGCCCAGCGCGGCTATGCGGTGGCCGTGAACTACACCGCCAATTCCCTCGCCGCCGATGAAGTGGTGCGCCAGATTCGCGCGCTCGGCGGCGCCGCCATGGCGGTGCAGGCCGATGTGGGCGTGGAGGCCGACATCATGCGGCTGTTCAACCAGGTCGATGCCAAGCTGGGCCGCTTGTCGGCGCTGGTCAACAACGCCGGGGTGGTGGACGTCGGCGCGCGGGTGGACGAGATGAGTGCCGAGCGTTTGCAGCGCATGTTCAGCATCAATATCGTAGGCAGCTTCCTTTGCGCGCGGGAGGCGGTCAAGCGCATGAGCACCAAACACGGCGGCGCGGGCGGCACTATCGTCAATGTCTCCAGTGCCGCAGCGCGCCTGGGTGGCGGTGGCCAGTACGTCGATTACGCGGCCAGCAAGGGGGCCATCGACACGTTTACGCTGGGCCTCGCCAAGGAAGTAGCACTGGAGGGCATTCGTGTCAACGCGGTGCGCCCTGGCATCATTGACACCGACATCCACGCCAGCGGTGGCCAGCCGGATCGCGCCAAACAAATGGCGCCGCTGGTGCCAATGCAACGTGTGGGCAGCGCCTATGAAGTCGCCAAAGCCATCATTTGGCTGATGACAGATGACTCCAGCTACACCACCGGCTCGTTTGTTGACGTGACCGGGGGGCGATGATTGACATCTTTTGATGCCCCCGCTAGCCTGTTCAGGCCGCTTTGGCCGTAAATAATTTTCTGTCACAATTATTTCAATATTTCATGAAATAATAAAGTTATGAATGCATCCGCAACCGTTTTGGCATTGAGCGCCTTGGCGCACGAAGCACGTTTGGCTGTTTTCAAACTGCTGGTTCAGGCCGGGCCGCAAGGGCTGGCGGCAGGCATCATCGCCACGCGCTTGGAGATGGCGCCGCCCGCGCTGTCGTTTCATCTGAAAGAGTTGACCCATGCCGGGCTGCTGGTGCAACGGCCGGAAGGCAGAAAAATCCACTACAGCGCCAATTTCAGTTCGATGAATGAGTTGATCGCCCACCTGACGGAAAACTGCTGCCAGGGC
>JANOTE010000396.1:0-9401 GCA_031416195.1 Rhodoferax sp. | reverse complement strand
ATCGACCGCGACCGGGCCGCCCGACTCGGTCTGAACGTGCAGGACATCCAGGACGTGATCGAGGCGGCGCTGGCAGGCAAGTCCGCTACCCAGATCTGGGAAGGCGAGCGCAAGTTCGCAGTCGCCGTGCGCCTGCCCGAGAGCCGTCGCGTGCTGGCAGCGCTGCCGCAGACCCTGATTCCGACCCCGGACGGCGGTTACACCCAACTGGGCAGTGTGGCGACCATCCGCGAGAGCAACGGCGCAATGAACATCGCCCGCGAGGCCGGCCGCCGCACCATGGCCGTGGGCATCTTCATCAAGAACCGCGACATGGGCTCGGTGGTCGCCGACATGAAGGAGCGAATCGCTCTTAACGTCAAACTGCCCGAGAGCTACACCCTGAACTGGTCGGGCGAGTTCGAGAACCAGGAGCGGGCGATGAAGCGCCTGTCGGTGGTGGTCCCGATCTCGCTGCTGCTGATCTTCGTGCTGCTGTTCGACGCCTTTAAGTCGTTCAAGATGGCGGCGCTGATCCTGATCAATGTGCCGCTGGCGCTGATTGGCGGCTTTGTGGCGCTGTGGGTGTTCAGCATCCCGCTGTCGGTGACGGCGGCGATTGGTTTCATTGCGCTGTCGGGCCAGGCGGTGCTCAATGGCGTGGTGATGCTGTCGGTGTTTCAGCAGTTGCAGGCCAAGGGCCTGAGCGTGGTGGATGCCGTGCAGCAGGGCTCGATGCAGCGCCTGCGCACCGTGCTGATGACAGCGCTGCTGGCGGCGTTTGGCCTGCTGCCGATGGCGCTGTCGCATGACATTGGCTCGGAGACGCAGCGCCCCTTGGCCATCGTGGTGATTGGCGGCCTGTTCACCGCAACCCTGCTCACGCTGGTGGTGCTGCCCGCGCTGTACGTGAGCTGGTTCGGGCGGGAGAAGGTGGTTGGGCCAAAACCTGAAATACTACAAAATATATAGCTAAATATGCTTTTTTTGAACGAGGACTACAGGTCTTTTTTACAGAAATTGTGGGCGGTAAATCGCGCCCCGCCCTGATCCGGGCCTGGTAAGTCACCCCACAGCATTGCCAAGCTGGCAGAATGAAAGCATGGATCGTCGCACTACATCTCCCAGGCTAAGGGCGTCCGCAGCAGTCTTGTTGGCCGGTTGCGCCAGTTGCACAGTTGCCTTCGCCCAATCGGCCCCGCAGGCGGATGCTGAAGACCCGCCCCGTGTGGGCCTGCACGCCCAAGCCACCTACATCTGGCAGGTCAAGCCGGCTTTCAATGCGGTCTACAGCGGCCCCAATTCGCTGAGCCCGCTGCGGGAGAAATCCTACTCATTCACGACCACTGCTGATTTGGGCCTGCGCTTGTGGGATGGTGCCCAGGTGCACCTGAACCCGGAAGGCGCGCTGGGCGTGCCGTTTTCCAATTTGCTGGGTGCAGGCGGCATTAGTAATGGCGAGCTGGCGCGTGGCAGCAGCACCGTTCTGCTCAAATACCGGGCGCGGTTGTTTTTTCAGCAGCGCGTCAATGTGGGCGGTGACCTGGAAACGGTTGACGCAGACTTCAATGAATTGGGTGGCAAATTCAACGCCCGGCGCTGGACTTTCACCATCGGCAGTTTCAGCCTGCTTGATTTTTTTGACAACAACCCTTACGCCAAAGACCCGCGTGAACATTTTACGAACTGGTCGTTTCTCACCCCAGGTGCCTGGGATTTTGCCGCTGACGCCCGTGGCTACACAGAGGGTGCCATCGCCGAATACCGGGCGCCCGGCTGGTCGGTGCGGGCCGGGCGGGCCATGCAGCCGCGTGAGAGCAATGGCCTGGCGCTGGACAATGCGCTGGGCCAGCACTACGGTGACCAGATCGAGATAGACAGCAATCTGCCGCTAGCCGCACCCGGCGGACCAATGCGGGGCCGGGCACTGTTTTTTCGCAACCGCATCCAGGCGGGCAGCTTTGCGGATGCGCTGGCGCTGGCTCGCTTGTCTGGCAGCGTGCCCGATGTTGGCCTGGTGCGCCGTGACCAGACCAAAACCGGCTGGGGCCTGACGCTGGAGGCACCACTGTCCGCCGATTCTGGTGTGTTCCTGCGTGTCAGCCGCAACAGCGGCAACCTGGAGACCTATGCGTTTGCCGAGATCGACAGCCAGTGGGCATTTGGTGGGCAATTCACGGGCGCGTCATGGGGCCGCAGCCAGGACCGCTTGGGCATTGCCTATGCGGTCAATGGTGTGTCTCAAGCGCACCGTGCCTACCTCGCAGCGGGCGGGCTCGGCTTTTTTGTGGGGGATGGGCAAATCAACTATGCCACCGAGCGTGTGTTTGAGACCTACTATCGCCTGACCTTGCCGGAGTGGGGTACACGCATCGGCAAAATCCAAACCGCATTGAGCGCGGGTTTTCAACACATCGCCAATCCCGGCTACAACCGCGACCGCGGCCCGCTGACCACCTACACGCTACGCTGGCACACCGAGTTTTAAGGGCGAAAGGAACCTCGCTTACAGGCCTGACAACCCGCATAGGGCTGCCCGGCAAGTGCCTGTCCAGCCTTATTTGGCGAACGCCAGAATGTCCTGATTCACCTGGTCTTTGTTCATGATCGGCAGTGCGTGCGAGCCACCTGCGTAGACCTTGAGTGTGGGTTTTGGCAGGAGCTTGACGGCCGCACGGGCGGCTGCAATGATGGGCACAATCTGGTCATCGTCGCCATGCAGGACCAGCGTCGGAATGGTCATTTTTTTCAGATCTTCGGTGAAGTCGGTTTCAGAGAATTGCTTGATGCATTCAAAGGCACCGCGCAAACCACACTGCTGACCTTGCATTTCGAATGAATCTCGTCTGCCTTGGGAGTCTTTTACACCGGGCCGGTTGAAGCCAAAGAAGGGCGTTGTCAGGTCTCTCCAAAATTGCGCCCGGTCCGTTTTTACCGCATCGCGGATGCCATCAAAAACGCTGATCGGCAGGCCGTCAGGGCTGTTGGATGTTCTCAGCATGATCGGCGTGACGGAGCCAATCAGCACGGCCTTGGCGGCGCGGACTGTGCCATAGCGTCCGATGTAGCGGGCGACTTCGCCACCACCTGTGGAATGTCCGACGAAGGTTGCTCCGGTGATGTTGAGAGTGTCCACCACGGTGGCCAGGTCGTCTGCATAGGTGTCCATGTTGTTGCCCTCCCACGGCTGGCTGGAGCGGCCATGCCCACGCCGGTCGTGCGCGATACAGCGGAACCCATTGTTAGCCAGGAACATCATCTGGTCTTCCCACGCGTCAGAACTCAGTGGCCAGCCGTGGCTGAAAACGATGGCGGGGCCGGTGCCCCAGTCCTTGTAATAAATCTGCGTGCCGTCTTTCATCGTGAGCATGTTGCGGTTGGCGCTGACTTGCGCGGCAGTGGGCGTGGGTGCCGTCTGGGCTTCCGCACCGCCGCCAGCTGCGATTGCAGCGCCACCGAACAGGGCGCTGCGACGCGAGGCTACAACCGGATTATTTTCGGATTCGTCGGACATGGTGAGTTCACTTTCCTGGTTTGAGATTAAAAGGCTTACAGCTTGCTAACAAATATATTGAACACAATATACTTGGAAACAATCTAATCGTATGGAAAATCTGTAAGCCGCCGATCAGGGAAAACCCTAGGATATGAATCCGTGTGAACGATAGGCGCATGTTCCGACCCAAGGTCAAGAGTCATACCCCGGGTTCTCCCGATCAAGCTTGCGCAGCAGCGCGGGCCAGGCCAGGTTGGCCGCGCTTTGGCCGGCGGTGGCCATTTTCATAGCGTTTTTGTTGGCTTCCATCGGCGCATTGCCAATCAGGTTGACTTCACCGCCGGCCTGTGCATCGATCTGGATGCGGCACGCACTTTCCAAGAAGTACATGTAGAGGAAAGCCTCCGGGATCGTGCTGCCCACGGTCAGCAAGCCGTGGTTGCGCAAAATCAGGTTGTTGGCTTTTCCCAGGCTTGTTTGCAGGCGCGGTTTTTCGTCCGCATACAAGGCGATGCCCTCGTAGTCATGGTACGCGATGCTGTTAAGGATGATGGTGGACTGCTGGCTGACTGGCAGCAGTCCGCCCTTTTGCGCGCTGACACCCACACCCGCGCGTGAATGGGTGTGCAGCACGCAGCCGGCATCGTCGCGCACCTCGTGAATGCAACTGTGAATCGTGAAACCAGCCGGGTTGACCGGGAAGGGCGAATCATTGAGCTTGTTGCAGCTTTGGTCGATCTTGATCAGGCTGGAGGCGGTGATTTCGTCAAACATCAGGCCGTAGGGGTTGATCAAAAAGTGATGCTCAGGCCCGGGAATGCGTGCGGAGATGTGGGTGAAGATCAGGTCGCTCCAGCCGTAGGCGGCCACCAGGCGGTAAGCGGCGGCCAGGTCAACACGCAGCGCCCATTCTTCAGCGCTGACAACTTCTTTGAGGGATGGGATTTTCATGCGGTGTCTTTCGGTTGGAGGTGAGCAGTGGGGTGAGTTGGAATACTAGTCCAAGTTTGGGTTTTGGAGTGTCCAATCAATGACAGGAACTGACAAGACGGCCTTCGCCCTGATAGAATGTACAAAACTAAGGAAATTGTACAAATGCAAACCGTAGCCCTGAGTGAATTCCGTGCCAATGCCTCGGCCATGATTGATTTGGTCGAGCAAGGCGAAACCGTGCGTATCTTGCGCCACGGCAAGCTGGTGGCGGAGCTTGCCCCGCCCAAGATTGACGTGCCAGCTCGCGTGCCTCATTGGAAGCTGCCGATCAAGCCGCTGAACATCGTGCGGCCGGACGGAAAAACGGGTGCCCAGCTCATTGTTGAAGAACGGGAGAGTGGCTGGTGAGCCGCACCCTGTTTGACTCGTCTGCCCTCTACAAACGCTATAACGTTGAGGCTGGTCGCGAGCAGGTGCTGGCATTTTTGGAGCGTTCCAAATTTGTTGTGGTTGCAGCGCATGGTTTGACGGAAATAGCATCCGCATTTCACCGGCAACGCCACGACGGGCTTTTGTCAGATGAGGACTATGACGAGATGATGCGACAGGTGCAACGCGACTTTGCCGAATTTGAGGTTGTCGCGCTTGACAAACGCGTCGAGGCCTTCGCAATTGCTGCAATGCGCCGCGCCCGCCTGCGTGCGATGGATGCGTTACATGTAGGCACCGCAATGGCATCGGGGATTGACCTTTTTGTAACGGCTGACCGCAGACAAGCGCAAGCGGCGAGCGCGGTTGGGTTGGCTACTGAGTGGATAAGTGCCTAAGCGCATTGGATTGGAAATCACGTTATGAACTACCCCCAGGAATTTGACGTCATCGTCGTAGGCGGCGGCCACGCAGGCACCGAAGCTGCACTGGCATCCGCACGCATGGGTTGCAAGACTTTGCTGCTCAGCCACAACATCGAAACCCTGGGCCAGATGAGTTGCAACCCGTCGATTGGCGGCATTGGCAAGGGCCATTTGGTCAAGGAAGTGGATGCCATGGGCGGCGCGATGGCGCTGGCGACCGACGAGGGCGGCATCCAGTTCCGCATTCTCAATTCGAGCAAAGGCCCAGCCGTGCGTGCGACCCGCGCTCAGGCCGACCGCGTTTTGTACAAAGCCGCGATTCGGCGGCGGCTTGAGAACCAACCCAATCTGTGGTTGTTCCAGCAAGCCGTGGATGATTTGATGGTGGAGGGTGATCGTGTTGTTGGCGCAGTAACGCAGGTGGGAATTCGCTTCCGCAGCCGCACCGTGGTGCTGACGGCGGGTACGTTTTTGGACGGCAAGATTCATGTCGGTTTGAACAACTACGCGGCGGGCCGTGCCGGAGATCCACCCGCAGTGAGTTTGAGCGCACGGCTTAAAGAATTGAAACTTCCGCAAGGCCGCCTGAAAACCGGCACACCGCCTCGCCTGGATGGACGCACGATTGACTTCAGAAAATGCGTCGAGCAAGCGGGTGATGGGATGCCTGGCGGTGAGCGCTCTGAGATGCCCGTGTTCAGCTACATGGGTAACGCTGCTATGCACCCGGCGCAAATGGCCTGCTGGGTCACGCACACCAATGCGCGAACGCACGACATCATCCGCAGTGGCTTTGATCGCAGCCCCATGTTCACGGGTGTGATTGACGGCGTGGGCCCGCGCTATTGCCCCAGCGTGGAAGACAAGATCAACCGCTTTGCCGATAAGGAGAGCCATCAAATCTTCTTGGAGCCTGAAGGCCTGACAACCAATGAGTATTACCCCAACGGCATCAGCACCAGCCTGCCGTTCGATATTCAATATGGCCTGGTGCGCTCCATGGCTGGGCTAGAAAACGCGCATATCCTGCGACCCGGCTACGCGATTGAGTACGATTATTTTGACCCGACCAGCCTGAAAAGCAGCTTTGAGACCAAGGCGATCAAGGGTTTGTTCTTTGCCGGGCAGATTAACGGCACCACGGGCTACGAGGAAGCCGCCGCGCAAGGGATGTTCGCGGGAATCAATGCCGCATTGCAAGCTGGGGCCAAAACCCAGTGGCATCAAGACACGTGGGTGCCGGGGCGCGATCAAGCCTACCTCGGCGTGTTGGTGGACGACCTGATCTCCAAGGGCGTGAGTGAGCCGTATCGCATGTTCACCAGCCGGGCCGAGTTCCGCTTGCAACTGCGGGAAGACAACGCGGATGCCCGGTTGACGGAAGTAGGTCGGCAACTGGGCTTGGTTGACGATTCGCGTTGGGAGGCTTTTAGCCGCAAGCGCGACGCTGTTTCACGTGAAACAGAGCGCCTGCGGTCGCTGTGGGTCAGCCCCAAGAATCTCGAAGCTGCGGAAGCCGAGCGCGTCTTCGGCAAAACACTGGAGCATGAATACAGCTTGGCGGACCTGCTGCGTCGGCCTGGTGTTACGTATGAATCGTTGATGTCGCTGGCCGGGGGCAGGTATGTTTCACGTGAAACAGATCCCGCCAACACTCTCGATCATGCAGTCACCGAGCAGGTGGAAATTGCCTCGAAATACTCAGGCTACATTGATCGCCAGCGCGCGGAGGTGCTGCGTGCCGCGCAGTATGAACATCTGAAGCTGCCGGATGATCTGGATTATCTGCAAGTCACGGCCCTGAGTTTTGAGGCGCGGCAAACTTTGGCGAAACGCCGACCTGAGACTTTAGGGCTGGCATCACGCATATCCGGCATCACGCCAGCATCGATTTCGTTGTTGTTGGTGCATTTGAAAAAGCGCGGTTACATGCAGTTCGTCGACGGCGTGGCAGCGTGAGTTTGGTGCGGGCGGATCGGGGTCAACTGGTCGAGGGCGCTGCTGCGTTGGACGTTGAGCTATCGCCCTTGCAGGTTGATCAATTGCTGGCGTACCTGGACTTGATCCAGAAGTGGAATAAGGTCTACAACCTGACGGCGGTGCGTGACCCGGCAGACATGCTGACGCATCATCTGCTAGACAGCTTGGCCGTCATCTCGCCGCTACGGCGGCACCCAGGAGTGATGGGCGTTGATGCTTCGGCAAAGCTGCTCGACGTGGGTTCCGGAGCTGGTTTGCCGGGTGTCGTGATCGCAATCTGTTTCCCGCAGCTTGCTGTGCATTGCGTCGATACGGTGGCGAAGAAAGCGGCATTCCTGAATCAGTCCGCAGTCACGTTGAAACTCCCGAATCTGCGGTCAATTCACGCGCGTGTCGAAAGTTTGAAGGAGCGATACGATGTCATCAGCTCACGCGCGTTTGCATCGCTTGCAGATTTCACAACTTGGTCGGACGGCGCACTGAAAGAAGGCGGCATGTGGTTGGCGATGAAAGGGCAGTATCCGCAGGCGGAGGTGGATGCTTTGCAGCCCGGTATTGAGGTGTTTCACGTGGAACAGCTCACCGTGCCGGGGATGGATGCGGAGCGTTGCATTGTTTGGATGCAACGAGCCCGGTAACCCATGCCGTAAACTCACAGCATCCCGCTCACCACAACCTGCCTCAAATCAGCACCCCTGCATTCACTTCTATGTTCGGCATCACAGACTACGGCACCTACATCGCCACCATCCTGCTGTTTTTGCTGGTGCCCGGCCCCGGCAACCTGGCGCTGATTACGTCCACCACCAAGGGCGGAATCAAAGGCGGGTTTGGGTCGATCTTCGGCGTGATGGCGGGCGACCAAGTCTTGATGTGGCTGGCCATTGCCGGCATGGCGGCGGTGTTGGCTGCTTATCCCGGCGCCTTTGTGGCGGTGCAGTGGCTGGGTGCGGCGTACCTGACGTGGTTGGGTGCAAAGATGCTGCTCGCCAAACCGGGCGACGCGCCGATTCTGAACATCAAGCCCAGCCAGTTTTTCAAGCAGTCGCTGGTCATCACGCTGCTCAACCCCAAGGCCATCGTGTTCTACATGGCGTTCTTCCCGCTGTTCATTGACCCAGCCAAGCACCAAGGTATGACGACCTACCTAGCGCTCACGCTCACCAGCGCCGCTTTGTGCTTCCTGTACGGGCTGACATCGGTAATGCTGACCCACTTCCTGGCGGCGCGGTTTCGCGGAAACCCGGTCTTGGGCCGCGCGCTGGAAAAAATCGCTGGGCTGTGCCTGGTGGGGTTTGGCATCAAACTGGCTGTGAGCAAATAGACCAATGGCGAAAATATTCTGCATTGCCAACCAAAAAGGCGGCGTTGGAAAAACCACAACAACCGTCAATTTGGCAGCCGGACTGGCCAAAATAGGGCAGCGAGTTTTGATGGTCGATTTAGACCCGCAAGGCAATGCCACCATGGGCTCGGGTATTGACAAACGCAAGCTCGAAAAATCCATCTACGACGTGCTGCTGGAATCTTTTCCTGTGCGCGAGGCGACAGTCAAAAGCGACAAGCTGATCGAAGCCGGTTGCGGCTACGACATTTTGGGTGCAAACCGCGAGCTGTCGGGTGCCGAGCTGGAGCTGGTCTCGGTCGAGCAGCGGGAGCGACGGCTGAAAATCGCGCTGGCGCAAGTGGCAGGCGACTATGACTTCATCCTGATCGACTGTCCGCCGTCGCTCTCGTTACTCACACTCAACGGCTTGTGCTGCGCGCATGGCGTGATCGTGCCGATGCAGTGCGAGTACTTCGCGCTTGAAGGCTTGACCGACTTGGTCAATACCATCAAGCAGGTGCATGCCAATTTGAACAAAGATCTTTCCATCATCGGCCTGTTGCGCGTCATGTTTGACCCGCGCATCACCTTGCAGCAGCAGGTGAGTGAACAGCTCAAATCACACTTTGGTGACAAGGTGTTCAACACCGTCATCCCGCGCAATGTGCGCCTGGCCGAGGCACCCAGCTACGGCCTGCCGGGCGTTGTGTTTGACCCATCGAGCAAAGGTGCGCAGGCATTTACGGCGTTTGCGGTGGAGATGGTCGAGCGCATCGCCAAGGCATAGGGTGGGTAAACATTAACCTACAGGTTAATCTTTTCCAAAAATTGA
>JANOTE010000395.1:0-9194 GCA_031416195.1 Rhodoferax sp. | reverse complement strand
GGCTGGGGCCGCATCATCAACATCAGCAGCGTGAATGGCGAGAAAGGCCAGGCCGGGCAGACCAATTACTCGGCTGCCAAGGCCGGTATGCATGGCTTCTCAATGGCGCTGGCGCAGGAAATGGCGACCAAGGGCGTGACGGTCAACACCGTGAGCCCGGGCTATATCGGCACCGATATGGTCAACTCGATCCGCGAAGACGTGCTGGCCAAGATCGTCGCCACCATCCCCGTCAAACGCCTGGGCAAGCCGTCTGAGATCGCCTCGATCATCGCCTGGCTGGCCTCGGAAGAGGGCGGCTACACCACGGGCGCAGACTTCTCGGTCAACGGTGGTTTGCACATGGGGTAAGTGAGTTTGTAACACAACTTATGCTATGTTAAAAGTAGCTAGTTGTGTTTATTATACGGGAGCTAGGGGTCGATTTAATGCATAAATCGGCCCTTTTTTGCGTACTGGGTATAAAAATTAACTCACAGGTTAATTTTATCTAAAAATGAACCTGTGAGTTAATTTTTTGTCAAAATCGCTTCCGTCAGCAATCCCAGCTGGTCATTGCCAAAATACATGTTGCCCCCGACAAACATGGTGGGTGAGCCAGAACCTCCTCGCCGATCAATTCGTCGGTATTGGCTTTGAGCTGATCTTTGATGGCCCTTTGGCTGATGCCGTCGAAAAACGCTTTCACGTCAATACCCACGCTCACGATGGCTCGCCCGTGTGGATGGTGCAAGACCCTGTCAACAGCCGCTTTTTTCGCATTGGCTGGATTGACTTTGAAGTGCTGCTGCGATGGGGCGAAGGCAATCCTGGTGCCATTGTCGAGTCTGTGACGGCCCAGACCACGCTGAGCATTGATGAATCAGATGTACACGCCTCCGCGTCAGCCTTTGGCCGTGTTGGTACACCCTGCGAGCTGGACGGTGGAAGCCTTCGTGGCCGAGGAGAATGTCGCCCGCGTTCGCGTGGGCGACACGTGCGGGCGGGCGGCCCGTTGGCGACAGTCGCTGCCATTGGCGACAGCCAGCGCCAGGAGCGCGCAACCAAAGACGCCATTCACCCGGTTCGCATTGAAGTTCAGGGCATTCCGCAAAGCCACCAGATGATGCTAGCCAGCGTTTGTTATCGCAGGGAGCTGCAACGCGACCTACAGCAGTGATTTAAAGGCGCAATGGTGTCTGCAGTGGGCGCTGGGCCGGCATCCTGAACCAGGGTTCAGGTGGGCAAGATCAACCGAACATTGGGTTCATCTAACGCGAGATGGTCACGCTTGATCGGCTATGTTTCAAGCCCAAGCTCATAGAGCATTGGTAAAAGGAAATATAAAGCCCGGCGAACACTACAGACGGCTTCGATTGTAGACCTTCAACGCCTTCAAACGTCGACTTTTACAGCAGGCGACCGTCTTCGTTAAGTGCGCCATCAAGGCGTTCCAGCAAAGAGATCAACAACTGATTCTCATCTGCGTTGCGGGCGGCTGGCGCAAGCTCGGCAGGGATGTTTGGCGGCTCGGTCGCAGCAGATGCGCCAGCCGGGCGGCCAGACAGCTCAAACGTCAGATTGAGTGCCGCCAATACGGCGATTCGATCCCGCGCGCGCACCTTGCCTGTATCGCGTATTTTGCACATCGCCGTGTCAACCCGCTCTACCGCTTCAAGCAAAGGAGCCTCGCCACCGTCTGGGCAAGTCAACAGGTAACTTTGCCCCATGATCTGGACTTCAAGCTGTTTCATGCTGTTTTATTCAGTACAGAGATTTTCTGGGGAAGGCTCGACTGGGGTATTGAGCCGCCATGACCAAGGTTGGGCTCGGCATCAGGGCGCGGCAGCCGGTCCAGCAGCGCATCAACGCGCGCGCGCGCAGCACCCAAACGTGACTTGAGCGAGTCACGCTCCTGCATCAAGCTATCGACTTGCGCGCTGAGCAGTGCATTGGTACGCTGCAGTTCTTCGTGGCGCAGCAGCAAGCGTTCAACACGCTCGGCAATTTGATCGATTTGAACGGTGTTCGGCATACGTCATAGATTGTAGGGTTTGGGCGGGAATTCTTGACTAAAATTGCGTTCTTGCTGTGGCCGGTGTGGTTCACATGCCGCAGACCACCTCGTACGCAGCGCAAATTTCACAGCGCGAATTCAATTGCAAAACCAACTACCAACACCCTCAACACCGCATTCGCCGTGGTGGCCGTCTCATGTCGGCCCGCAGCGCATCGTCTGCCTGACTGAAGAGACCACCGAGTGGCTGTACCTGCTGGGGCAGGAGCACCGCATTGTGGGCATCTCGGGCTACACCGTGCGACCGGCGCGGGCGCGGGTGGAAAAGCCCCGGGTCAGCGCGTTTCTGACTGCGAAGATCGACAAAATTCTGGCGTTGCAGCCGGATTGTGTTTTTGGCTTCTCCGACCTTCAGGCTGACATCGCCGCAGCGCTGATTCGTCATGGGATTGCAGTCACCGTGTTCAACCAGCGCAGCGTGGCGGAGATTTTCTCGATGATGGCCCAAGTCGCTGCGATGGTGGGCCAGGCAGAGCGGGGTCGAGCACTGATGGAGCAGATCCGCCAGCAATTGCAAGCGATTGAAGCGACCGCAGCGACGCTCAAGCGTCGGCCGCGGGTCTATTTTGAAGAATGGGACACTCCGCCCATCAGCGCGATTCGCTGGGTGTCTGAGTTGGTTGGAATTGCCGGTGGTGATGATTGCTTTGCCGAGCTGTCATTAGAAGCCATGGGCAAAGACCGCATTATTGCCGACCCGCTGGAGATCGCCCGGCGCAACCCGGACATCATCATCGGCTCTTGGTGCGGCAAGAAATTTCGCCCTGAAAAGGTGGCGGCACGCGAAGGCTGGAGCGAGGTCAACGCGATCAAAACGCGGCAGGTGTTTGAGATCAAATCCGCCGATATCCTGCAGCCCGGCCCTGCCGCTTTGACGGATGGCGTTCGCCAGCTGCACGAGATGGTGATGCGGTGGGCACAGCAAGTTTGATAAGTTGCTATGATATACATATCTAGTTATGCATGTTATACGTGAGCCAGATGCCATTTGTATTCATAATTTGATCTGTTTTGGGTTATTTTTGATTATTTTGAATAAAAATTAACCTGTAGGTTTATTTTTTAGAATCTGACGCAGTTTGCCAACCACGCTTGACCGCAGCCGCTTGAGTACACTGTGACGCGCCAGATTCCAGCCCCATGATCGATACCCAACCCGCCCTCGCCGTTGAAGACCCGCCGCCCCGCGCCGGGATGGCGCGCGAGCTTGACGCGTTGCGCACGATGACACGTGGTCTGGTTGCCAGGCTGGTCTCGTGCTGGCGCGACCCATTGGCCACCCAGACGCAGGCCGCTGCGTTTCGGGGCCGCCAGTACCATGCTGCGCTGATGGCAATGGTCACCAGCGGGCTGGGCAATGTGTTCGCCGTGCTGGCGCTGTCAGCCCTTTTTTGGAACCAGGCTAGCCACAGCGCCTTGTTGGCGTGGGTGGCTGCCGTCAGCCTATTGGCGGCACTCAACGCGTGGCTGGGCTGGAGCCGGCGTCATGTGAAAGTGCCACCCGCCGTGGCGTGCCGCACCATCATCGTGTTCAGTTTGGAAATTGCCTTGGCGGCATTTGCCTTTTCCATCATGCCTTGGTTTCTGTTTGGGGTCTCGGATGCGGCTGGGCAAACCCTGCTCTTTGCTGTACTGGTGGCATTTTTGCTGATTGGAAGTTGGATGCTGGCCTACCTGCCGCTGGCCGCAACGGCCTGGGCCGTCACAGTGTGCGTAGGCACCGTTATCACGCTGGCACTCGATGACAGCGCTTTCTTCAACTACATCGCCGTGCTGATGGGATTTTTGGGCATTGTTGCCGTGGCGACGGTGTTCACCACGTCGCGTATTTTTCTGAACAACCTCAAAGCCGAGGCGGAGATCGAGCGGCAAAAGCAGCTTGTGGGCCTTCTGTTGGACGACTTTGAGGAGCACTCCAGCGACTGGCTATGGGAGACTGATGCACAGGGGCGCTTGCGCCATGTCGCCTCCCGGTTGGCGAAAAACCTGGGTGTCGTCACAACTGACTTACACGGGCGTTCGCTGGTCGGTTTGATCTCATCAATGGGCCGCGACCTGCGCCGCGCAGACCAGACGATGTTCACCGTGCTGTCCAACCATCTCAATGGCGACGTACCGTTTCGCGATGTGGTGGTGCCCGCACTGGTACACGGCGAGCTGCAATGGTGGTCGCTCACGGGCAAGCCACTGCGCGATGGGGCGGGCAACCTGGTCGGGTGGCGCGGTGTCGGTTCTGACGTTTCGGCGCAGTGGCAGCATGAACAGGAGATGGCACGCTTGGCCCATGAAGACGCGCTGACCGGGCTTGCCAACCGGTACAAGTTTGGCAAATGCCTGGACGAGTTTTTCCCCATTGATGCAAGCCCGTTGCCGTGTACGCTGTTCCTGTTAGATCTGGACAATTTCAAAACCCTCAACGACTCCTTGGGTCACGCCGCCGGCGACGCTTTGCTGATTGAAGTCGCCCGCAGGCTCGGTCTGGAGATTCGTTATGACGAGCTGCTCGCGCGCCTGGGTGGTGACGAGTTTGCGGTGCTGGTACCCGGCCAAATGCGGCATGATGATGCCGCCGCGTTAGGTGCGCGCATGCAGTCTGCGCTCAACCAACCGTGGACGGTACAGGGGCGGCGCATCGTCACTCGCGCCAGCATCGGCATCGGGTTTGCGCCGCTGAATGCCCAATGCGCTGACCAGCTGATGCGCACAGTTGACATGGCCCTTTATGCGGCCAAGGCGGCAGGTCGCCACGCGCTGCGCTTTTTCGAGTCCGCCATGGCGCTGCATGCCAGCCAAAAGCTCAGCGTGCTCAGCGACATGGCGCTAGGCCTGCAGCGCAATGAGTTTTTTCTGCACTACCAACCCCAGATTGAGTTGAGCCGTGGCGCGTTGGTGGGATTTGAGGCGCTGGTGCGCTGGCGCCATCCGCTACGCGGCCTGATACCGCCGGTGGAGTTCATACCCCTCGCAGAGGAGAGCGGGTTAATCGACGCGCTGGGAGCTTGGGTCATGCGTCGAGCGTGCCAGGACGCGACGCAATGGCCTGCGCAGGTGCAGCTTGCGGTGAACCTGTCGGCAATTCAATTCCAAAGCCCCGACTTGCTGGCGATGGTCGACGGTGCCCTGGCTGCGAGTGGCTTGAATGCCGCTCGGCTTGAATTGGAGCTGACCGAGTCCACGCTGTTTCAGGATGACGCGCTTGCATCGCAAACGCTGCGAGCCCTGCGCAGTCGGGGTATCACCATCGCACTGGATGATTTTGGCACCGGCTATTCCTCGATGTCGTACTTGCGAAAATTCACGTTGGACAAACTCAAGATAGACCGTTCTTTTGTTGCCGCACTGGATGTTTGCGATGTTGATGCCGGCGCACAGGCGATCATGCGGGCCATCCTTCAACTGGCCCAGGCACTGGGCATGAAAACGACCGCCGAAGGTGTCGAATCACAAACCGGGCTCAACCGGTTGCGCGACCTGGGCTGCGCGCAGGCGCAAGGCTTCTTCGTGGCCAAACCGATGGGCCTCGAGCAAACGCAGGCGTTCATTCAAGCCCGCCAGGCCAAGGGCAATCAGGCGTTGATGGTCAAGCGGTAGCGCTTAATCAGTGCCTCGCGGTGGCGCGGGTCCAGATTAATGTTGGCGACATTGCGGCCCACCGTTTTGAGCAGCCTCTCGTCCATCACATAGCGCCACAGCGGCGGAATGTAAGCAATGCTGAACATGCCAAAGTAGCCGCTGGGCAAGCGCGGCAGGTTGTCAAAATGCCGCAGCGACTGATACCGGCGCAGTGGGTGGGCATGGTGGTCTGAGTGGCGCTGTAAATGAAACAGTGCCCAGTTTGAAAATATATGGTTGCTGTTCCACGAGTGATGGGGCTGGCAGGGCTCGTACTTGCCGGGGGAGCGCACTTTTCGCAGCAGGCCATAGTGCTCAATATAGTTGGCTGAGGTGAGCTGAAAATTACCCCAGAACGAAGCCACCAGCAAAAATGGCACGATCTGCACGCCCAGCCACAAGATCAACCCGCTCCACAGCAGCACGGTGATCAACGCCGGTTGCAGTACCTCGTTGTGCAAGCTCCACAGGGGTTGATCTTTAAGCTTCAAGCGGTTTTTTTCAAGCGCCCAAGCACGCACCAGCGCGCCGGGCATTTCACGCAGCAGGAAGCGGTAAATGGACTCACCCATGCGCGACGACGCAGGGTCGAGCGGGGTGGCTACATCGCGGTGGTGGCCGCGGTTGTGCTCCACGGTGAAGTGGCCGTAGCCAGTAGGAGCCAAAATGAACTTGGTCAACCAGCGCTCAAGCACCGTATTTTTGTGGCCGACTTCATGCCCCAGGTTGATGCAAAAGCCGCCCACCGAACCAGTGATCAACACCATCGCCAGCCAGCCGTGCCACGGCAAGTCGTACCTCGCCACAAACCAGGCACTGAAGATGAAACCGGCCCATAAAATCGGTGCCAACAGGTAAGTAACCCAGCGGTAGTAAAGATCAGCATCCAGCGCGTGTACCGCACTCTCAGGTGGGTTGCTCTGATCTTCGCCCATCCAATAGTCCATCAGCGGAGCCATGCCGTAGAAGAACACAACAGGCAGCCACAGCGCACGCGCGTCGCCGCTCACGATCATCAGCGCCGGGCCAAACCCAACCCCAATGGGAACCAGCACCGAAAGCAGCCAAGCGTAGCGCTTGCGATCACGATAGGGCAGGGCAGGCAGGTCGGTCAGCAAATGGGGTGACGGTATTTGCATGCCAGAAATTTTAGGAGCAATTCTGGGTTTCTTCAAGCCGTTTCAACCCGGTTGCGCCCTTTCGATTTGGCCCGGTACATTGCGCCATCCGCCCGTGCCAGCAAGGCATCGACACTGTCGCCCGTTGCGTGGCTGGCAGTCACGCCAATGCTCACGGTGGGTCCACCCCAAGAGCTCATTGCCGAGCGCACCCTGTGTGCCACCGTACTGGCAACAGCGAGTGTCGTCTCTGGCAGCAGTACCACAAACTCTTCGCCGCCAAACCGGCCCAGCAAATCTGCGCTGCGCAGCAACGATTTGATATTCGCCACAAAATCAGTCAACACCCGGTCGCCCTCCTGGTGACCCAGTGAGTCGTTGACCTTCTTGAAATGGTCAATGTCGATCAGCAGCACAGCCATCTGCCGCTTGTGCCGTAAACAACGCGACAGCTCCCGCTGCAACGCTTCTTTCATGTAGCGGCGGGTGTAGGCATCGGTGAGCGAATCATGCGTGGCGGCGCGCTCAAGCTCCTCCCGCAGCCGTTCAGTGGCCAGAAGCACCTGGCTGATCGCAATCAGCACGATGGCAAAAGCGAAAGCCGCCAAGTAGGTGACATTCTGAGCCGATGCGTCCAGCGCGTTTTCTCCGGCAGGATACAAGCCTGCCGTGACGAATCGCATCAGTTGCACTGCCCCAGCGCAAATCAGGACGCCCAGGGCGATACGACCCGCTAGAGTCTTGCCCGACTTTTGCCACACCAGCCAGGCGTGCGCCAGACAAACGGTGGCCACAACGGCGGTGCTCAGCTGCAAGCGTGTGCCGTAGTCTGGCTGCATGTAGGTGAACCAGGCCGATGTGCCAGCCGCCATCAATATCAGGGCGACCCACGGAAGGTGCCGTGGCGTCGCACCAAAAAACCGTTGTGTGCCGACCATGCTAATGTACGGCCCAAAAAAAATCATCCAGCTGGGCAGCGTGGTTGACAGCGGTGTGGGAAGCTTGCCTGTGGTGGAGAAGAGAGCGCCTCCAATGAAACTCATGGCCAGTGACAGGGCCCAAAGTTCCACACCCCGAATGCTGGGCGGATAGCTGCGCTTGAGCAGGTACAGCACGATCGACATCACGGCACCCAAAGCGCCCGAAATCACCATGATGGTTTTGGGATCCATGGCCGTCATGGCACCAATGGCGGATAGCTGCATTTGATGGGCAGCAAAATCAACGCCATCAAACCACCATCATGCTGGTGAGCAAAAAAACGGTTCGCGAGTCAATGAAGCTCATAGTGCTTGAATAGAGGATGTCAACGCTCGGGCGAACGGATGTGGCGGCGGACAATTCTTCTAGATTTTTTAAATTTCATCGAAAAATATTCAGATAGCTCTCGACAAATATAAAGAGTTTGCTACTTAAATGATATCTTATTGTCTGCAACTGTCTTGGGTACAAAATCACAATAAGCAGTCACTGCGCATTGCCAGCAAAGCGGTTTGCGCGCCATGCACACATAGCGGCCATGCAGAATCAGCCAGTGATGGGCATCGACCAGATACTCGGCCGGGATGCGTTTGACCAGCTTCAGCTCCACCTCCAGCGGCGTTTTCCCGGGGGCTAGCCCGGTGCGGTTGCCCAAGCGAAAAATGTGAGTGTCCACTGCCATTGTTGGCTCGCCAAAGGCTGAGTTCAAAATCACATTCGCGGTTTTGCGACCCACGCCGGGTAGCGCCTGCAGGGCTTCGCGCTCACGCGGCACAATGCCCGCATGCCGCTCAACGAGTATCTGGCAAGTTTGCAGTAAGTGCCGCGCCTTGCTGCGGTACAGCCCAATCGTTTTGATGTAGCCCTCCAAGTGCTCAAGACCCAGCGCCAGAATTTTTTGCGGTGTGTTGGCCACCACAAACAAGCGGGCTGTCGCTTTGTTGACTGCCACATCCGTTGCCTGGGCCGAGAGCAGAACGGCTGTCAACAGTTCAAAAACACTGGCATATTTCAATTCAGTTTCTGGGTGGGGATTGGCTGCATGAAGGGTCGAAAAAAATGATTCAATCTGATCTTTTCTCATGGCGTGATTGTGCCAGCCAAGCTGGGTTTTTCAATGGCGGTTACAGTGAGTTTTCTTGAGGAAACGACACCATGAAAAATCAAATCCCTACACCCGATGCCTACCAGGACATGCGCGAGGCCCTGCGCGACCTGTGCAACCGCTTTGACTCAGTCTACTGGCAGGAAGTCGATCACGCGCGCGGCTACCCGGAAGCCTTCGTTACCGCCCTGACGCAGGCTGGCTGGCTTGCCGCGCTGATCCCCTCGCAGTACGGCGGCTCGGGTTTGGGCTTGGCCGAAGCCTCAGTCATCATGGAGGAGATCAATTTCTCAGGTGGCAACGCAGGCGCGTGTCACGGTCA
>JANOTE010000394.1:0-3161 GCA_031416195.1 Rhodoferax sp. | reverse complement strand
GTTGCCACGCACCGGTCCCGACCAGGGCGATGGGTTGCTGGTGCCGTAATAGACCAAATTCAGCTTGGGGTCATAAGAGCCAATGAACCAAGCTGCTGCGCCGCCTGTTTTGCCGGAATCGCCCTTCCAGGTGTCACCACCAGGCTCACCAGGTTGAGGCACGGTTTGAGTGCGCCAAACTTCTTTGCCGGTGGCTTGATCCAGCGCCACAAGGGCACCGCGCCCACCATATTCACCGCCCCCAAAGCCTGTGATGACCAGGTTTTTCACTAGCGTGGGCGGTGAAGTGATCACCGACCCCTGGGTGTAGTCAACGATCATCGTCTTCCACAATTCTTTGCCAGATTTGGCATCCAGCGCGACCACATGCGCATCCAGTCGGCCCAGGAAAATCTTGCCATCAGCATGTGCAACACCCCGGTTGGGCACGTCGCAACAGGCGAACTGCTCTATGCCTTTAGGAATGTCAGGCTGGTAAGTCCATTTCACTTCGCCGGTTTTCGCATTCACGGCAAAGGTGTTTTTGGGGCCAAACGACGAAGTGACAAATAGCGTGTCGCCGACCAAAATTGGGGTGGACTCCTGCGAGCGCGTGGTGCCCAATTGCAAGGCCCATTGCACTTTTAGCTTGTTGACGTTGCCCGTATTAATTTGGGTGGACGTGCTGAAGCGGGTGTTGCCCGAGTCACCGCCGTAAACCGGCCAGTTCTGTGCGCTGGCGCTGGCGGCTACGCCCAGTGCCAGACTCAGAACGACTGGGGAAAGTAAATTTCTCATATTTTTGTCTCCTGTCATTTGGGTTGCTTAATTGAAGTGCATCGCTCCGGCGGAAACTGAATTCAACCCCCGGTACGTAAGCTTAAAACTAGCGTTGCCGGGTGGTGTTCGGGTTAGCCCTAGTTCCGGTAACTAATCGCATATTGCGACAGTCATTTGTAGGCGATCAAGTCCAGCGTCTGGTTGCCACCGCGCATGAATTTGGACGGTGAGGTCTCGACACGTTCGACGCGCACTAACCCCACGCCAGGGCAATACCATTCCGACGTGAAAAGCGGGATATCGCGCCAACTGAACTGGGCATCCACGTACAGCTTGATCTTCGCCTCGCCCGTGACTTTGATGCAGCCTTCAAATTGCCCAGCGGGTGTCTCGACTTTTTGATCCAGTGCCGCGATGGAGTAGACCATCATGATCGGCTTGGACGTGTAGCGCACTTCCCGGGGCACCTCGTTGCGCCGTTGCAGCAGGTAGGGCACGGTGGTGGCCTGCCATTGGGTGCCAACAACGAACGGCTTCTTGAGCACAAAGCGCAGCGGGTCGTCAGGCGTGGGGTTTTCGTCCAGCGTGTTGCGGCTGCCCGCGCGGTAGATGCCCTGCTCGTCGCTGCGCAAAAAGTAGTCCACGCCGTTGTCGCTGTGGCGCCGCTGGGTTGGGCCACTTTCGAGCTGTTGCGGGCCTTTCATCATGAAGCTCAAGTGATCGATGTCGGGTTCGGTCGCTTCGTCGATGTTTTTGGTGATGCGGTAAGTCCAGGTTCGGCCTTCGTCCAGCGGGAAGAAAGATTTCTCAGTGTCGCTGCGGCTGCGGCTGCACCCCGCCAGTACACCCAAGAGCGCAATCGTGCAAGCGGTCCACGTTATCAATTTCAGAGCAGTCCGCACGCTACTTCTCCGGCAACTGGGGCGACGGCAAATCGCGAATCTTCACTTCCTGCTCGTCATTGCCGGGCCGTAGGAACCCCATGCCCTTGCTGGCCCCTGCCTTGGCCTCTGCCGTGCCCATCTGACCCACCCCGTTGGTGCCTTTTTTAGTGCCTTCGTCAATTTGCTGATGCAGCTTGCGCGAGTAGGGCAGCTTGTACGCCCGCGGCTCCAGCACCGGGCCGCTGTCCGCCAGCGGGCTGACCCACAGGTACACCGTACCAGGGGTTTTGGCCGTGGGCTCCTGCACCACGCCCCCAATCACCACAAACTTCGGCGGCAGCGCATCGGTGCTGGGGAAGCCCCACATCGAATGCACGGCCTCGTTGCCATAAAAATAAAGAGCGGTGATGCCCGCCACCAGCACGCCTTTGAGCCACGCCGGCCAGCGCGACCACAACAGCGCCAGCAAGCCGACGAACAAAAGGGCCGCAAAGCCCAGGATGATGGACAAACTCACTTTGTGTTGCTCCCTACCAGCTTTTTAGCCAGGGTGTTGATATCGGTGACGGCACCATCGCCCTGCACCGTGAAACGCGCCAAAGTTGCCTCTTCGCCACGGCCCGACAAGGTATGTTTGCCGTAGTAGACGACCTCTGCGCGCGGGTTGACTTTGACGATCACCACGTTCACTTCCACCGGTTGGCCGGCTTTGGGGTGTGTGCTGTCGACATCCTTGGACTCAAAATAATGGGCGTTGACCACATATTCGCCCGGTGCAACGCCCCGGATGGTGACCACCTCCTGGTTCAACGGGTTGATGATCTTGCGGCCATTGACAATGATCGTGTCGTTGGAGAGGCCCCGGTCATCGCGATCCAGGTGCATCAGGCCGCCTTCGCGTTCACGGTAAAAAACCGTGTTGCCCGCCGGGTTTTGCACCCACAGGTCGATGTCGTTGGGGTCATTGTCTGGCCACGACAGCGTGATGATGTACTCCGCCTTGGCCGGTATGTCGCCCGCCTTGGTGGCTTTCGGATTCATCGCAATCAGCGCGATGATGAAGCAAAACACAAACGCGATCAACATGTTGAACAGCATGTCGTAGAACGGGTCGACCTCCGGCTCGCGCGAGTGACGCCTTCGGCCCATTCAAAGCTCGCTTCCTGCCGGGGTCGCGGTGTTGCGCTGCAAGCCAATACGCTGGCAATCGGCCACCAACCGATCTGCAAATCTGTCAAGCCGCGTCAATTGCAACCCCAGCAGGATATTGCCCACCAGGCCGACCATGGTCGTGAGCAAGGCCACGCCCAAACCGGTGGTCAGACTCTTGAGCAGCTCCTGCGACTGAGCCGCGTCAAAGTTCTGCATTTGCCCGATGTTCAGCGCGAGAATGGAAAAACCAATCACCTTGCCCAGCAGCCCCAGCTTGAGCTGAATGCCGTTGACCCACCAGGCCGTGGTGTGCGGGCCGTGGGTTTGCTCCATCAGCAAATCCAGGCGTGTGTCGGCATTGGCTGA
>JANOTE010000393.1:0-9375 GCA_031416195.1 Rhodoferax sp. | reverse complement strand
TTTTTGTCACAAGCCGCAATCGCTTGCCCCGAAATGAGTGAACTTGCCATCACGGCGACAAGGACGAATTTTTTCATGGGTCTTTCCTTCTGAAAAGTAATAAATAGGATTTCGGCCAAACGATTCAGGGCGAGTTGCCTGTCATCATTCATTCAGCCCGCCTCGCTTCATGCAATTTTGATGCCATGCTTGGAATTTATCTGAAAATCATGGTCTTACAGCGTTTCCGAACTGTCAGGTCTTGCCAAATGTAAACAAAACCGACACTGCGATTGCCCCCGCTGCATCATTGATGTTTGGTCTGGCTAACTTAGCTATAATTAGCCAGACAAACCAAATTCTGCGGAGCAAACCTCATGCAAGTCAATGTTTTAGAAGCCAAAAACCAGCTCTCACAACTGATTCGGTTGGCACAGGCGGGCGACCAGGTCATCATCGCCAACCGAGGCGCACCAGTGGCGCAACTAATCCCAATCATCCCGATTCAAGCGACAGCATCTGCGCCAGATCGCAGCTTCGTGAAGTGGCTGGCCAGCAACCCGCTGCCCGCGCACGCCCAGCGCAGCGCACAGGAGCTTGATGCGGCCATCGCCGAAGAGCGCGCGGCCTGGGATTGACGGGCATGGGGTTGATCTATCTCGATACCTGCCTACTGATTTACGCCATAGAAAATCACCCAGTGTGGTTCAACTCGGTGCGCGAGGCGTTGTCCAGCCAACCTGAGAGCCAATTTGCGATATCGCCCTTGGTCAAAATGGAATGCCTGGTCAAGCCGATGCGCCAGGGCGACATCGCGTTGCAGTGGCGGTACGAATCGGGCATGGCCCAGTTTGCGCAACTGGCACTGAACGAAGCGGTGTTTTTGCAAGCCGCCCAACTGCGCGCCCGCTTCAATCTCAAAACCCCAGATGCTTTGCACCTGGCCTGCGCGCAGCACCACGGCTGTACGGCGCTGTGGACTAACGATGACCGCCTGACGCAGGCGGCGCATGGGCTGGCACGGAATATTCTGCATTGACTGAAATCGCATAAAAATTAACCTGAGAGTTAATTTTTATGCCAAAAACACCAAAAACGCCAATTTTATGCATTAAATTGGCCTCTAGCTCTCGTATCATATGCACAAATAGCTACATATATTATAGCGTTTAAGCATTCAGTGAGCCTTGTCCCACGCAAACGTTAGTGAGCCTTGTCCCAATTCGGCCCCACGCCCACCTCGGCCAGCAGCGGCACTTTGAGCTGCGCAACCCCTGCCATCAGTCGCGGTACCTCAGTTTTCACCCATTCAACTTCCATCTCAGGCACCTCAAACACCAGCTCGTCATGAACTTGCATGATCATTTTGGTGGCGCGGTGTTCTGTATCCAACGTATTCTGAACCTTCACCATGGCCAGCTTGATCAGGTCAGCCGCTGTGCCCTGCATGGGCGCGTTGATGGCGGCGCGCTCGGCCCCGGCGCGGCGTGGGCCGTTGGGGGAATTGATTTCGGCAAGGTAGAGCCTGCGGCCCATCACGGTCTCGACATAGCCTTTTGATTTGGCGCTCAGCCGCGTCTCGTCCATGTACCGCTTCACGCCAGGGTAGCGCGCAAAGTATTTCTCAACGAAATTTTTGGCAGCGGTGTTGTCGATGCTCAACGCCCGCGCCAAGCCGTAGGCGCTCATGCCGTAAATCAAGCCGAAGTTGATGGTTTTGGCATAGCGGCGCTGCTCGCTGCTGACTTGATCGACCGGCACGCCAAACACCTCGCTGGCCGTGGCGCGGTGTACGTCCAACCCGGCGTGGAAGGCTTTGAGCAGCGACTCATCTCCGCTGATGTGGGCCATGATGCGCAGCTCGATCTGGCTGTAGTCGGCACTGGCAATCACGCAGCCCGGTGCCGCGACGAAGGCTTCTCGCACGCGCCTGCCCTCGGCCGTGCGGATGGGGATGTTTTGCAGATTCGGGTCGTTGCTGCTCAATCGGCCCGTCACCGCCACGGCTTGCGCGTAATGGGTGTGTACGCGGCCCGTGCGCGGCAGCGCGAGCTGGGCCAGCTTGTCGGTGTAAGTGCCTTTGAGTTTTGCCAGGCCGCGATGCTCCAGAATTTTCGCCGGCAGGGGGAAGTCTTCCGCCAGCTTCTCCAGCACTTCTTCATCGGTGCTCGGCGCGCCCGTCGCAGTTTTTTTGACGATAGGCAGACCCAGCTTGGTGAAAAAAATCTCACCAATCTGCTTCGGGCTGGAAAGGTTGAACGGCTGGCCTGCCAACGCGTGCGCCTCCACTTCGAGCTGCATCATCCGCTGGCCCAGCTCATGACTCTGCGCCGCCAACATCGGCGCGTCGATCAGCACGCCATTGCGCTCGATACGGTAGAGCGTTTCACTGCTGGCGATTTCCAGCTCGTAAACCGATAGCAACTTGGGTAAAGCCTGCAATTGCGGCCACAGCGCCAGATGCACGTCCAGCGTCTGGTCGGAGTCTTCGCAAGAGTATTCAGCGGCTTTGGCGATGTCCACTTGATTGAAGGTAATCTGGTGTGCGCCTCTGCCGCACAGGTCTTCAAAGCTGATGCCGGTTCTGCCCACGTGGCGCAGCGCCAGGCTGCTCAAGCCATGCGGTTTGTGAACCTCCAGCACATAGCTTTGCAGCATGGTGTCGTGTACGTAGCCATGTACTTCAATGCCGTGGTTGGCGAAAACGTGGCGGTCGTATTTGAAATGCTGGCCGAGCTTCTTTTGTGCCGCGTTTTCCAGCCAGGGTTTGAGGCGGGCCAGCACCTCGTCGCGCGGCAACTGGGCGGGTGCGCCAGGGTAATCGTGCGTGAGCGGGATGTACGCGGCCTCGCCGGGATTGACGCTGAAGCTGATGCCCACGATCTGGGCGCGCATTTCGTCCAGCGAGGTGGTTTCCGTATCAAGTGCCACCAATTCTGCGGTTTCAATTTTTGCCAGCCAGGTGTTGAAGCTGTCCCAGCTCAAAACGGTGTCGTAGTTCACAGTGCTGGCTTTGGAGGCGACGGGTGCGGTAGGCTCGTCAGGCGCATCAAACAGGCCTGGTTCAGCTTTGGGCTTGGATGTGCCGGGTGCAAATTGCGCCGTGTCGATATCGGCCCCCGCACCGATGCTTTTGGCCAACCCTTTGAAGCCGAATTTCTCATAGAACGCTTTGAGCGCAACCGGGTCTTGCTCGACAAAAGCGATGGATGCCAAAGCCGGCAGACCGCTGACGTGCTCGGACAAATCGCAGTCGGTCTTGATCGTCAGGAGCGCGCGGCCCGTCGGCAGCCAGTCGATGGCCTTGCGCAAGTTCTCGCCCACCACGCCTTTGATGTTGGCCGCGTTGGCCACCACCGCATCCAGCGAGCCGTATTCCTGAAGCCACTTGGCAGCGGTTTTGGGGCCGACTTTATCCACACCCGGCACATTGTCCACCGCGTCACCCACCAGAATTTGATAGTCCACCATCAGCCGCGCGGGCACGCCAAATTCGGCCTGCACGCCAGCCAGGTCGCGGCGTTTGCCATTCATGGTGTCGATCATGGTGATGTGCTGGTCTACCAATTGCGCCAGGTCTTTGTCGCCGCTGGAGATCACCACCTCAATGCCCTGACTCGATGCGGTGACGGCGAGAGTGCCAATCACGTCGTCCGCCTCTACGCCTGGCACCGTCAGCACCGGCCAGCCCAGCAGGCGCACCACTTCACAAATCGGCTCGACCTGCGTGCGCAGGTCATCCGGCATGGGCGAGCGCTGCGCTTTGTAGGCTGGATAAATCGCGTCGCGAAAAGTCGAGCCTTTGGCATCAAAAACGCAGACGGCATAGTCGGCGCGCACCTCTTTTTTCAGGCTGTTCATCATGTTGACCATGCCACGTATCGCCCCCGTGGGCGCGCTGGTGCCATCGGCCATTGCGGCGCGCAAATCGGGCATGGCATGAAAGGCGCGGTACAGGTAGCTGGAGCCATCGACCAGCAGCAGGGTTTTTGGACGCGGCTCGGTGGGTGTCGCTGGAATAGGGGTGTCGGTCATCGCACCATTTTGCACTTGAACTGTCAGCCGGGGCACACTCTACAATCTGCCGATGCGCAACATAATTCTCGCACTCAGCTTGGGCCTGGTGGTTCTTTCGGCCTCTGCCCAAGCTCCGTTGGCACCTGCCACGGCGGCCTCGGCATCCAAGTTGGTGGAGCCCACCCGGTCTGCCGGGCGCGAACAATTGACCGAGCGCATCGTCATCGACGACGACGACGCGCGCATCAACGAGCTGCGCTTTGGCGGCGAGACGCGCAGCATCACGGTGCAACCCAGAGGCGGCATGCCCGCCTACGAAGTTCGCCCCATCAGCGGTGCCGACACCCAAAACACCAGCGGCGCGCGCACCTGGAAAATTTTCGGGTTTTAGCACTGCGATGGCAGTCTATACACAAGTCTCATTCGACGAGGCCAGCGTCCTCCTGCAACGCCTCCAGTTGGGTCAACTTCAATCGATGGAGGGCTGCTCAGGCGGGATTGAAAACACCAACTACTTTGTGACCACCGATTCCGGCGCGTATGTGCTGACGCTGTTTGAACGACTCAGCGCCGAACAACTGCCGTTCTACCTGCGCTTGATGAAGCATTTGGCGACTGCTGGTATTCCTGTACCTGAGCCAGCGTCTGACACGAATGGTGCGCTGATGTACACCGTGAGTGGCAAGCCCGCCACGGTTGTCAACCGACTGCGAGGCAAAAGTGAGCTGGCACCCCAGCCAGCGCATTGCGCATCAGTCGGTACTTGGCTGGCGAAGATGCACTTGGCTGGGCAAAGCTTTGATTTGTACCAGCCCAACCTGCGCGGCCTGAACTGGTGGAACAGCACGGTGCCCGTCATCCTGCCGTTTCTGGACGCAGCCCAGCAAAGCCTCATTCAAGCGGAGTTGGCCTATCAAAACCATGTGGCTGCATCGTCGGTTTATGCCGCCTTGCCGCACGGTGCGATCCATGCCGATTTGTTTCGCGACAACGTGATGTTCGCACCCTTGTCAAACGACGGCGACAGCGCGTTGGAGATGACCGGCTTTTTCGACTTTTACTTCGCCGGGGTTGACACTTGGGTGTTTGACTTGGGGGTGTGCCTGAACGACTGGTGTGTGGATTTGTCAACCGGCGCGCCCGACCCCGCCCGCACGCAGGCCTTCGTCGGGGCTTATGAGGCCGTTCGCGCGCTCACAGCCGCTGAACGCAGGGCCTTGCCTGCCATGCTACGGGCTGCGGCCCTGCGCTTCTGGATATCGCGCCTGTGGGATCTGCACTTGCCGCGCGAAGCTAGCGTGCTTACGGCGCATGACCCCACCCACTTCGAGCGTGTTTTGCGCCAACGGCTGCGGTTCGCGGCGTGAACCGAGCACGCGCGGGTCGCGATCCTGTGAAATTTCGCACACAATGCGCAAATCAGCTTGCGCGCTGTGAGTCCGTTTTTAGCGTCAAGTCGTAAGTCAAACCATCAGTCGCAAGATAACGCGCTCCTTTCATCACCATGAAACTCAACATCGTTCCGGCCAGCATGGGCTTTCAGTGGGTCAAACTGGGGGTCAAAACCTTTTTAAAGCAGCCTCTGGCGCTGGCCGGGCTGTTCTTCATGTTCATGGCGGTCATGTCCGTATTGAGCATGGTGCCACTCATCGGCAACCTGGTGGCATTGGCCTTGCTGCCCGCAGCCACTTTGGGACTGATGGCAGCCACCAAAGAGGCGACCAAAGGCAAGTTCCCCATGCCTTCGATCCTGATCACCGCCTTTCGCGCCAGCCAGCATCAGGTCAAGGCGATGCTGATCTTGGGTGCGGTCTACGCGCTTGGGTTTCTGGGGGTGATGGGTTTCTCGGCCCTGTTCGATGACGGCAAGTTTGCGCAGCTTTATCTGGTGGGCGGCAGCTTGACGCGTGAGACCGTCATGACCCCCGATTTTCAGACCGCCATGTGGGCCAGCATGGCGCTGTACTTGCCGCTGTCCATGCTGTTTTGGCATGCGCCTGCACTGGTTCATTGGCATCAGATGGCACCGCTCAAAAGCCTGTTTTTCAGCTTCACAGCCTGCGCCCGCAATTTCGGAGCTTACGTGGTTTTTGGCTTGAGCTGGATGGGTGTGTTCATGGGGGTGGGTGTCGTCATGACAACGGTTGCAGCCCTCATTGGCGGTGCCACTGCGGCAGGTTCTGTGATGTTCCCTGCCGCCCTATTGCTTGCCGCCATGTTTTTCACGTCCATCTATTTCACGTTCGAGTCCACTTTCGAATCTATTGCCCCAACCGATACCCCGATACCCTGAAATACAGACAGCTTGAAAACAAGGGAGAACCAGCATGACGCAACATACTTTGCAAGGCCGCTCGGAGCACGAGGTGCTCTGGTTTCAACGCCGCAGCTTCATCACCGCAGCAGCCGCTTGGACGGCCATGGGCGGCTTTGCCAGTGCGCAGGCGCAGGCCCGCAGCAACATCGTGGAGTTGAATGGCGACGCATTCATCAACGGCGAACGCCTGCAGCCACAACGCACCATTCAAACCGGCGACAAGTTGGAGACCGGGCCTAATTCCAGCTTGATTTTTGTGCTGGGCAACTCCTCATTTCAGGTAAGGCAAAACTCCAACCTGATTGTTGAGCGAGGTGCATCCCTAAACTTTGTCAGCGTCCTGCGATTGCTCACAGGCGGCGTCGCCAGCGTATGGGGCAAGGGCGGCAACCGCCGCATCATCACCCCCACCTTGACAGCGGGAATCCGGGGTACCGGTGTCTATACCGAAATACCTGCCACCCAGAATGGCCGCAGCTACTTTTGCAATTGCTACGGCAAGGTGGACATGAGCGCTGGCCCCGACAAAGCGGTCAGCCGGGCCAGCTATCACCAGTCGTTCTGGGCTGAAGTGGAGCCCAAAGACGGTCGCTACCTCACGCCTGCCAAAGCCATCAATCACACCGACGAGGAGTTGGAAAATCTGGCAAAACTGGTGAATCAGCGAACCGCCTGGCAAATAGCAGGCGTGCGGGGCACGCGCGATGGTGCAGGTTACATGGACGGCCAAACCGTCCAGCCGCACCCCGCACAGATGCCGCAGAAATAGCCTTTAACGGTGACCGTATTCAAGCTACGGGAACCAGCTTGGCAATACTCAATGCCAGCCACTTCACACCGTGGCGCGGAAAACTGACCTGGGCGCGTGCATCACTGCCAGCACCTTCCAGCATCAACACCGTACCTTCGCCAAACTTGGTGTGAAACACCTTCATGTGGATGCGAAGGTCGTAGCCAATGTCCTTTTGCACCGGCACGGTAGACGAAGCGCGATCCTCGCCCCCAAAGTTTCCAAACACGGTGCCCGTGTTGCGGCCTAAGTTGAATTTGGATTGTTTGGGCGTGATCCACTTCAGCGCCGCTTCGGGCAGTTCGTCAAAAAAGCGGCTCTTCATGTTGTAGCGCGTTTGCCCGTGCAGCATACGCGTTTGCGAGTGGGTAAGGTACAGGCGCTTGCGGGCACGGGTGATGGCGACATACATCAGGCGGCGCTCTTCCTCCAGGCCGTCGCGGTCGCTCATCGAGTTCTCATGCGGGAACAGGCCCTCTTCCATGCCTGTGATGAAGACGCAATCAAACTCCAGGCCCTTGCTGGAATGAACCGTCATGAGCTGAATCGCGTCTTGCCCCGACTTGGCCTGGTTGTCGCCCGACTCCAGCGCGGCATGCGTCAAAAATGCGGCGAGGGGTGAGAGGGTTTCGCCCGTGTCGGCATCCGGGGCCACTTCTTCGAGCATCCGCAAGTTGGGATCAATGCCCTGGCTCACAGGTGATTGAGTCAGCACTTGGCCCAACTCATCCACCGGCAATGCCACCGCGTCGCGGCCAAAGCCTTCCTGGGTCACAAAGCTCTCTGCGGCGTTGACCAGCTCTTCCAAATTCTCGATACGGTCAGCACCCTCGCGGTCGGCTTTGTAGTGTTCGATCAAGCCGCTGTGATCCAGCACCAACTCGATTATTTCACGCAGCGTCATCGCAGCAGTCTGCTCTCGCAGCACATCGAGTTTGGCAACGAACGCACCGATGTTGGCACCCGCCTTTCCCGTCAACGCGCTAACGGCATCGTGCAATGAGCAACCGACCGAGCGCGCCATGTCCTGCAACTGCTCGATGCTGCGGGCACCAATGCCGCGCGGCGGAAAGTTGACGATGCGCATGAAGCTGGTGTCGTCGTTCGGGTTCTCCAACACGCGCAGATAGGCCAACGCGTGCTTAATTTCGGCGCGCTCAAAAAATCGCAGTCCACCGTAGACTTTGTAGGGCAAAGCCGCATTGAACAGTGCAGTTTCAATGACCCGACTTTGCGCATTGCTGCGGTAAAGAACAGCGATTTCTTTCCGCTGGACATCTTCTCGAACTAGTTGCTTCATCTCATCAACCATCCACTGTGCCTCGGCGAAGTCACTGACCGCCTCGTACACGCGCACGGGCTCGCCGGGGCCTTGGTCGGTGCGAAGGATCTTGCCCAGGCGCTTGTCGTTGTGGCTGATCAGCGCGTTGGCAGAATCCAGAATATTGCTGCCGCTTCGGTAGTTTTGCTCCAGCTTGATCTGATGCTGCACCTTGAACTCGCGCACAAAATCCGCCATATTGCCCACGCGGGCCCCGCGAAAGGCGTAGATGCTCTGGTCATCATCACCGACCGCCAGCACGCTGCCCGTCGGGTTGAAAACTGCTTGCTCCAGCCCCAGGCCACCCGCAGCATGCGCGCCGGTACCGCTGAGCATCTTGATCCACGCATATTGCAGCTTGTTGGTGTCTTGAAACTCGTCGATCAGGATGTGCCGAAAGCGCCTCTGATAATGCTCGCGGATGGGGTCGTTGTCGCGCAGCAGTTCGTAACTGCGCAGCATCAACTCGCCAAAATCGACCACACCCTCGCGCTGGCATTGGTCTTCGTACAGTTGATAGATTTCAATTTTCTTTCGACTGTCTTCCGTGCTTACTTCCACCGCATTCGGGCGCAAACCATCCTCTTTGCAACCCGCAATGAACCACATCGTCTGCTTGGCTGGATAGCGCTCATCATCAATGCCAAACTGTTTGTACAGGCGTTTGATGGCGCTCAATTGATCCTGCGTGTCCAGAATCTGAAAGGCCTGCGGCAGATTCGCCATCTTGTAGTGCGAGCGCAAAAACCGGTTGCATAGCCCGTGAAAGGTGCCAATCCACATGCCGCGCACATTCACTGGCAGCATCGCTGAAAGGCGCGTCATCATTTCCTTCGCAGCCTTGTTGGTGAACGTCACCGCCATAATGCCGCCGGGCGACACCAGGCCGTTTTGCAGCAACCACGCGATGCGGGTGGTGAGAACGCGCGTCTTGCCCGAGCCGGCACCTGC
>JANOTE010000392.1:0-1792 GCA_031416195.1 Rhodoferax sp. | reverse complement strand
GCAGACCACACTGGTCACACCACCCGCCGCCGCCGCCGCGAGTTCGCTGGCCAGCATGCCTGCATGCTCGTGCCCCGGCTCGCGCAGGCGCACCGCCAAGTCGACCAAGCCCGGTGCGACGATGCAGCCGCTGGCATCAATGATTTGATCGGCTTTGAAAGCACTGGGAATGCTGTGGATGGCGACGATCACACCTTGCGAGATGGCAACCTCAGCAATTTGATCAAAGCAGCTGGCCGGATCGATAACGCGACCACCTTTAATCAGGATATTCATCAGCGCACTCATGCTTCATTCCCTGCCACGATGCTCATGACGGCCATGCGCACGGCAATGCCGTAAGTGACTTGCGGCAGGATCACGCTTTGCCCGCCGTCCACCACCGCGGAGTCAATCTCCACGCCCCGGTTGATCGGCCCAGGGTGCATCACGATGCAGTCTGGCTTGGCCAGCAGCAGCTTCTCAGGGGTCAGGCCGTAGCTTTTAAAAAACTCTTTGCTGGAGGGCAGCAGCGCGCCACTCATGCGCTCGTTTTGCAGACGCAGCGTGATGATTACATCGCAGCCCTTGATGCCTTCTTCGAGCGTATGGCAGACTCGCACGCCCATCGGCGCGATGTCGGCGGGCACCAGGGTTTTCGGGCCGACCACACGTACTTCGGCACAGCCCAGCGTGGTCAACGCATGAATGTCCGAGCGGGCCACGCGCGAATGCAGCACATCGCCCACGATGGCCACGGTGAGGTTGCTGAAGTCTTTTTTGTAATGCCGGATGGTGAACATGTCCAGCAAACCCTGGGTGGGATGGGCATGGCGGCCATCGCCTGCGTTGATCACGTGTACATGCGGTGCGACGTGTTGCGCGATCAAATACGGCGCGCCAGATTCACCGTGCCGCACCACAAAAATGTCTGCCGCCATCGCACTCAGATTGGCAATGGTGTCCAGCAGCGATTCGCCCTTGCTGGCGCTGGAGCGGGCGATGTCGAGGTTAATTACGTCTGCGGAGAGGCGCGTGGCGGCAATCTCAAACGTGGTGCGGGTGCGGGTGGAGTTCTCGAAAAACAGGTTGAAGACGCTTTTGCCACGTAAGAGCGGCACCTTTTTAACTTCGCGGTCATTGACCGAGCAGAAGTTGGCAGCCGTGTCCAGAATGTGCGTCAGGATGCTCTTGGGCAAGCCTTCAATCGACAGCAGATGAACCAGTTCGCCGTGCGTGTTGAGTTGGGGGTTGCGTTTGGACAGCATGGCCGATCAGTGACTAAATATTCTCAACATTGAAGCTGAACTCACCCGATTCGCTTTGCAACAGCGCCAGCGACTGGTTGGCAGGCAGCACAATGCGGGCTGCGCAGAAATCAGCCGCAATCGGCAGCTCGCGGCCACCACGGTCTACCAGCACCGCCAGCCTGACGCTGGCCGGGCGGCCATAGTCAAACAGTTCGTTGATCACGGCGCGAATCGTGCGCCCGGTGTACAGCACGTCGTCCAGAATAATGATGTCGGCACCATTCACGTCAAACGGCAGGCTGGTGTGGCCGCCTGCACTCAAACCCCGCTTGGAAAAATCATCGCGGTGCATTGCTGACGAGATCGTGCCGGCGCGGCCATCGAGCTTCAAGTCTTGCTGCAACTGCGCTGCCAGCCATGCGCCACCAGACGTGATACCGACCAGGCGCGTTTGCGGCCCCAACATGGGTTTCACGCCTGCCAGCAGGCTGCCATACAGAGCCTGCGCATTCAATTGAAGATTCAATCCAAACCCCGCAAAAACTGTTCCAAAATGATGCAGG